>DATNAI010000270.1:0-25542 GCA_035572875.1 Castellaniella sp.
GGATGTGGTGGTGGTTTTCCCGCAGGAGCGCGTTGTAGATGTCGTCTCGGGACAGGCTCAATCCGGCCTTGAAGCGCTCGAAATCGTCCGGCACGTCACGACTCCCCGCCCGTGTCGGACGAGCGGGTCGGTGAACGGGCCTGATCCCGCAGGATGTTCTTGCGGATCTTGCCGGTGGAGGTCTTGGGCAGCGGCCCGAAGACGACCTGTTTGGGGATCTTGTACGACGCCATCCCGGTGCGGCAGAAGTCCACGATGTCCTGTTCGCTCACGGCCGGCCCACCGTCCTTCAGGCAAACGAAGGCGCAGGGGACTTCGCCCCAGCGTTCGTCGGGGCGCGCGACCACGGCGGCTTCCAGAACCCGCGGATGGCGGTAGAGGACGTCCTCGACTTCCTTGCTGGAGATGTTTTCACCACCCGAGATGATGATGTCCTTGGCGCGGTCCTTGACCTCCACGTAGCCGTCGGAGTGCATCACCGCCAGATCGCCGGTGCGGAACCAGCCGTTCTGGAAGGCCTTCCCGGTGCTGGCGGGGTTCTTCAGGTAGCCCTTCATCAAGGTATTCCCCCGGTGCGCCAGCTCGCCCAGTGTCTGTCCGTCGGCCGGGACGGGGTCTCCCGTTTCCCGGGACAGCACCTGGACGTCGTCCATGGCGTAGAGCCCCACGCCCTGGCGCGCCATCTTCGCGGCGAGGTCGTCCAGCTCCAGCCCCTCCCAGTCGGGTTGCCAGACGCATACCGTGGAGGGACCGTAGCTTTCCGTCAGGCCGTACAGGTGGGTGATCTGGAACCCGACCGGGCCTGCCTTGGCGATGATCACGTTCGGGGGTGCGGCACCGCCGACGGCGAACTGGACCTTTGCCGGCAGCTTGATGCCCGCCTGGCTGAAATCGTTGACCAGCAGGTTCAGGACCACAGGTGCTCCGCACATGTGCGTGACGTGGTCCTCGCGGATCCGTTCCAGCACTGCCTGCGACTGAACCTTGCGCAGGCATACGTGCGTGCCGCCCACGGCCGTGATGGCCCATGTATAGCACCAGCCGTTGCAATGGAACATGGGCAGGGTCCACAGGTACACGGTGTCCGGCGTCATGTTGAAGGCCATGGCGTTGCCCATTCCGGACAGGTAGGCCCCGCGATGGTGGTAGACCACGCCCTTGGGGTCGCCCGTGGTGCCCGAGGTGTAGCACAGCGAGATGGCGTCCCATTCGTCGCGCGGCTTCCGCCAGTCGAAGTCCGGGTCTCCCGACGCGATCAGGGATTCATAGTCGTGGGCCGCCAGGCCCGGCGTTGCGGCCCGCTGGTGCGCGATGGCGATGCGCAGCGGCGGGTTTTCCAGGCCCTTCACCGCCTCAGCCACCAAAGGCTCGAATTCGGTATCGTAAAGCAGTGCGCGAGCCTCGCCGTGCTGCAGGATGAAGCGGATGGAGGCGGCGTCCAGCCGGGTGTTGAGCGCGTTCAGCACCGCGCCGGCCATGGGGACGGAATAGTGGCTCTCCAGCAGTTCGTGGCTGTTGAAGCACAGCACCGACACGGTGTCATTGCGCCCTATGCCCAGCGATTGCAGCGCGCTGGCCATCCGTCGGCAGCGATCGTAGAGCTGGGCATAGGTGAATGCGCCGTCGTCGTCCTTGACCGCGATCTTGTGCGGAAAGACCCAGGCCGAGCGCTTCAGGAAGCTCAGCGGCGTGAGCGGCGAATAATTGGCGGCCTGCCGGTCCAGATCAGTGTCGAATTTGTGGGTGGCCATGAAAATCGCCTCCTTGGAGGGCATCACGATGGGAATCTGGGATTGCTGAGCGCGAGCTTGCGCCGTGTCAACGTCATGAGCAATTCGACCAGCGCAGGCTGGGCCGGCTCGGGCAGTTGCCGTTCGCGGATCAGGCGGCTGAGCGTCCGCTCGTCGGCGGCCAGATCGCCCTTGCCGGCCTGTTCCAGGAACCGGGCGATGGCGGCCGCGTCGTCGGCATCCCCTGCCGGGGCCTGCTGCAACTCGCGCGCTGCGATGCCCATGGCGCGGGCCACCATGCGGGCCGCGTAGGCCTCATCGGGCGGGAGCGCCGGCAGCAGCCGCTCCATGAGCGTGCGCCGGGCCACGTCGAGCAGGGCAGCGCCGTCGGGCTGGTTGATCATGAGGGGGCCTCCGGTTGCCGGTGCGTCGATGCCGCGGTGAGGTGCCCGATCTGCTCCAGCAGGTCGAATTCCATTTCGGGCAGCATGCGTCCGGTCAGTGCCAATTCCAGCGAGGGTTCCTCGCCCGACAGATGACGCTGGGCCTGCTGCAGCGCGATGACGGACCAGCGCACCAGACCCATGATCTCCCAATATTCGACGGCGGGGCCGTCCACCGGGTGGCCCGAGACGGCCGAGTAGCCGGCGAACAGGTCGGTCTTGTCGCCCAGTCCGCCCACCTCGCGTTCCCGGGCGCCGAAGCGCCAGCTTCGGCAGCACAGCCATCCCAGGTCTTCATACGGATCGCTCCACGCGGCGAATTCCCAGTCGAGCACGGCGCTGAGCTGGCCGTCGCGCACCATGTAATTGCCGGTCCGGAAATCGCAATGGCACAGCACGAGGTCGTGGGCAGCCGGCAGGTGGTCGGCCAGCCACACCAGCGCCCAGTCCAGCACGGGATGAGGCTCATCGATCTGGTCCAGGGCGTGCTGATAGCTGCGCACGCGGTGCAACGCAGCCGGTTCCGGGGGGCGTGTGAGGAATTCCAGATCGGCGCGCGGCGGCTTGACGCGATGCAGGCGCGCCAGTTCTCCACCCAGGCGGCGTGTGAGCGCCCTGGCCTGGCCGGGATCCAGCGCCGCCTTCAAGAAGGAGGCGGGCGCGCTGCTGCCTTCGGCCCGCTGCATGATGAAGAACGTGCGCCCCAGCACGCCGGGGTCCGTGCACAGCCAGAGCGGCTGCGGAACCGTGAGCCCCGCTTCGTGGGCCGCTTTCAGGACCTGGAATTCCTGGCTCCGATCCAGACTCGCGGCGATGCGCGAAGGGGCATCGCTGCGCACCACGAAATGGTGCTCGCCCGGATGGGTGCCGCCCGTCATGCGTACGGTCAGGCCATGGTTGTCCTGGATGGCGCCGCCGGTCAGCCGCGAGAATTCCAGGACATCGACGGACTGCGCGCGGCATTCGCGCCGAAGATAATCGGCCAGCGCGGCCTCAGGGGCGGCCATGGCCCACCCCCCAATGCCAGAAGTCGTCGTCATGCAGCAGCCGCTGCGCCAGGACCATCTTGTGGACCTCGGAGGCGCCGTCGACCAGCCGCGCCTGGCGGGCGTAGCGGTAAATCCATTCCAGCGGCGTGTCGCGCGAATAGCCGCGCGCGCCGCAGAGCTGGATGGCGGTATCGACGGCCTTGTGCAGGGCGTCGGCCACGGCGACCTTGGCCATGGAGACCTCGGCCCGTGCGAAGTCCCCCTGGTCGAGCTTCCAGGCGGCATGCATGGTCAGCAGGCGACCGGTACGGATCTGCAGCGCGGCCTCGCCCAGCATCCATTGCACGCCCTCGTGGTCGGCCAGCGCTTGACCGAAGGCCTGCCGTTGCGTGACGTAGGTCCCCGCGATTTCCAACGACCGGCGCGCGAGGCCCAGCCAGCGCATGCAGTGCGTCAACCGTGCCGGTCCCAGTCGGATCTGGGTGACCTTCAACCCGTCGCCGATCCCCATGAGGCGGTTTTCGTCCGGGATGCACAACCCGTCGAAGCGCAGTTCGCAGTGCCCGCCGTGTTCTTCCGGCCCCATGATGGGGATGCGGCGCACCACCTCCCAACCCGGGTCGTCCCTGTGGAACAGGAAGGCCGTCAAGCCTTTGCGGGCGTCGTCCGAAGTGCGTGCGACCAGGATGAAGTGCTCCGCCACGCCCGCGCCGGTGATGAAGTGTTTGGTGCCGTGGACACGCCAGTGATCGCCCTCGCGCGTGGCGCGGGTCTGCATCATGGCGGGATCCGATCCGGAGCCCGGCGCCGGTTCCGTCATGGCAAACGACGACCGCACCGTGCCATCGATGATAGGTTGGAGCCAGCGGTCCTTCTGGGCCGGCGTGGCGATCTTGTTCAGCACCATCATATTGCCGTCGTCTGGCGCCGCGGAATTGAACACCACGGGTCCGAAGATGGACCGGTTCATTTCCTCGTAGCAGGCCGCCATGTCCGCCATGGACAGGCCCTGTCCGCCGCGTTCCGGCGGCATTTGCAGGCACCACAGGTGATCGGCGCGGGCTTTTGCTCTCAGAGCGTGGAGGCGGACGGGGTCCAGGTTTTCGTGCGCGTCGTAAGACTGGGGATCCGCTTCCAGTGGGATGAGCTCGGTGTCCACGAACTGTCGGATCCGGGTGCTGAAATCCTGGGCGGCGTCAGAGAGAGTGAAATCCATGTCGTGTGTCCCTTACAGCGTGGACTGCAGGTGGCCGCCATCGACCACGAGCGAAGTGCCGGTCATGTAGGCCGACGCGTCCGAGGCGAGCAGCAACAGGGGACCGTCCAGATCCTGCGGTCGGCCCAGGTGCCGCTGCGGGATGCGGCGCATCAGTGTCCGGCCGGCGTCCGTGGCGAAGAACTCGCGGTTCAGATCCGTTTCGATGTAGCCGGGAGCCAATGCGTTGACGCGGATGCCGTGGCGCGCCCATTCCAGGGCCAGCGCGCGCGTCATCTGTTCCAGCCCAGCTTTGGATACCGTGTACGGGAGCACGTTTCCGGCCACGCGATGGCCGAGGATCGAGGACACCAGAATGAGCGAGCCTGGACGTTGGGCGGCGACGAGCCGGTGCGCCACCTCGCTGACCGTGAGCCAGCAACCCTTCAGATTGACGGCAAGGACGCGGTCCCATTCTTCCGCGGACACGTCCAGCGCGGGTTTATGAGTCGCGATGCCGGCTGCGCATACGGCGATGTCGATCACGCCCGCGTGTGTCTGCGCCTCGTCCAGCCCCCGGCGGATGCTGTCGGCGTCGGCCACGTCCATGGGTTGCGCCAGCGCCGTGATGCGCAGTGCCGCCAGTTCTTCGGCGAGCCGCACCAGCGCCTCGCGGTGGCGCCCCGCAAGGATGACGGTTGCTCCCGCCAGCCCCAGCGTGCGGGCGAAACGCGTCCCAAGGCCGCCCGAAGCACCGGTCACCAGCGCGGTCCTGCCTGCCAGGCTGAATCTGTCGTCCATACACTGACCCTCTCTCCTGGGTTGAGTGTAGAGCGATCGTTCGATTTTCTCAATTTCAGGGCGCATCAATGCGCTACTATGGGCTTCAATCGGCGTCGCGCCAAGCGGCGCCTGCCATAGGAGCATCATCATGCAAGACATCGTCATCGTAGGGGCGTGCCGCACGGCCGTCGGGGATTTCGGTGGAGGCCTGAAAGACGTGCCCCCGTGCGAACTGGGCGAAACGGTGGTGCGCGCCGTGCTCGAACGTACGGGCGTGCCGGCGGCCGCTGTGGGCCACGTCGTCTTCGGCCACGTCATCAACACGGAACCGCGCGACATGTATCTGTCGCGCGTGGCAGCCCTGAACGCCGGCATTCCCGACAACGTGCCGGCGTTCAACGTGGATCGGCTGTGCGGCTCCGGCTTGCAAGCCATCGTGTCGGCGGCCCAGTGCCTGATGCTGGGGGACGCGGAGGTCGCGATCGGCGCCGGAGCCGAGAACATGAGCCGGGCGCCTTACGCGGCCGTGGGGCAGCGCTGGGGGTCGCGCATGGGCGATGCGCGCCTCATCGACATGATGACGGGCGCGCTGTCCGACCCGTTCGATCATTGCCACATGGGCGTCACGGCCGAAAACGTGGCCAAAAAATACGGCATCAGCCGCGAGGATCAGGACGCGCTGGCGCTGGAGTCCCATCGCCGCGCCGCCCATGCCATCGAGCAGGGCTACTTCAAGGAGCAGATCGTCCCGGTGGTGCGCCAGACCCGCAAGGGCGACGTGGTGTTCGATCGCGACGAACATGTACGGTCCGATGCCGACGAAAGCAGCTTCAGCAAGCTCAAGCCTGTGTTCCAGAAGGAGGGCGGGACCGTAACGGCCGGGAACGCGTCGGGCATCAACGATGCGGCGGCCGCGGTCTTGCTGATGACGGCGGACGCCGCCAAGGCGCGTGGCGTGAAGCCCATGGCGCGCCTGGTGTCGTACGGCCATGCGGGGGTCGATCCGAAGTACATGGGGATCGGACCGGTCCCGGCCAGCCGCACGGCGCTCAAGCGGGCGGGGTTGTCGCTGGATCAAATGGACGTGATCGAAGCCAATGAAGCCTTCGCCGCGCAGGCCTGCGCCGTGGCCCGCGAACTGGGCTTCGACCCCGCAAAGGTCAATCCGAACGGGAGCGGCATCAGTCTGGGCCATCCGATCGGCGCCACGGGTGCCATCCTGACGGTCAAGGCGCTGTACGAGCTGCAGCGCACTCAGGGGCGCTATGCGCTGGTCACCATGTGCATCGGCGGCGGCCAGGGAATCGCGGCGGTTTACGAGCGGCTTTGATCGGCCGGGTTCAGGCCCGGCCGCCTCGGGATCCTCCGTTGGATCAGGGGATCCCTAGTGTCCCGAACGGGACACTAGCGCGTCCACGTCGATCTGGCCCTGGAACACCGTCGTGGCGGGGCCCTGCAGGCGCAGGGTTTCGCCGTCCCATTCGATCCTCAGCGTGCCGCCGTGGGTGTCCACGCGCACCGGGCTGTCCAGCAGCCCGCAACGGATGCCCGCAGCCGCAGCAGCACAGGCTCCCGTGCCGCAGGCCAGGGTTTCGCCGGCGCCGCGTTCATAGACCCGCAGACGGATATGGTGCCGGTCCAGCACCTGCATGAACCCCGCGTTGATCCGGTGCGCGAAACGCCGATGACTTTCGATGAGCGGCCCGATGCGACCAACCGGGTAGGCCTCGGTGTCCTCGACCTGGATGACGGCGTGGGGATTGGAGATCGCCACCAGCGAGCACCAGATGGGGGCCGGCTCGCCGTCCACGTCGAGTCCGTATTGCGTATCCTCGCCACGGGCGCGGGTGGGCAGGCCCTGCGGGTCGAACGCCACACGGTCGGGGGTGAACCCCGTGCGCCCCATGTCGACCGACACCTCGCCGTCGTCGGATTCGCTCAGCACAATGGTCCCGGTGGCAATCTCGGCACGCAGCGGATTGCGCGGTGACAAGCCCTGCTCGTGCACGAAGCGCACGAAGCATCGCGCGCCGTTGCCGCAGTGCTCCACCTCGCCGCCGTCCGCATTGAAGATGCGGTAGCGGAAGTCGGTATCGGGGCGGGTCGCCGGTTCCACCAGCAGGATCTGGTCGGCGCCGACGCCGAAGTGCCGGTCAGCCAATGCGCGGGCGCGTTCAGGGGTCAGATCTATCGATTGCCGCACACCATCGAGCATGACGAAGTCATTGCCCGCTCCGTGCATCTTGGTGAACTTCCAGATCATGGATTGATATCCTCAATAAAATCCCGCTTCCCCTTCCGGCCGGGTCTTGAACCGGCGGTGTACCCAATAATACTGGGCGGGATCGCGGCGCACCTCCTGTTCGATCAGGACATTGAGCCGGGCCGTGGCGGCTTCGGGGGTGTCGTTTCCCGGGAAGTTGTCGACGGCTGGCCCGATGTCCACCCGATAGCGGCCGGTGTCGGGGTCCAGCCGGCTGATGATAGGGACCACGACAGCGCCCCAGGCCTTGGCGATTTGCGCGGCCGACAGCAGCGTGGCGGCGGGCACCCCGAAAAACGGAATGAACGCGCTGCCCTGGCGGCCGAAGTCCATGTCGGGCAGGTAGTACACCGGCGTTCCCTTGCGCAGATGGCGGATGAGTCCTCGCACCCCCGCGTGGCGGCTGACCAGGTGGACCTCGTTGAAGCGCCCGCGCCCCAGTCGCACGATTTCATCCACGTCGGCATCGCTTTGCTTCGTATAGAGCGTGGCGGATTCCTTCAGAAACAGCGTGAGCCGCGTTGCGGCGGCGTCCAGCGCGATGAAGTGCGGCGCGAACATCAGGATGGGCCGCTGCTGGTCCAGCAGGTCCTGGAGGAGCTGTTCGCCGTGCAGTGCCACGGTGTCCATGATTCGCGTGCGCGCGCCGAACCAGCACAGCCCCCGATCGACGAACGACTGGGCGAGCAGCCGGAAGTGCCGTCGTGCCATGGCGTCGCGTTCCTCGGGCGTTCGGTCGGGGAAGCAGCGATCCAGATTGACCCGCACGATGTGGGCGCGTGACCGCAGCAGCCGGGGCGTGAGCCATCCCAGCATGCGGCCCCAGCGCAGGCGGGTGCGGTCCGGGCAGCGTCCGAAATAGCCCAGCACGGCGCGCAGCAAGGGTTTCTTGTCAAAGGCCATGGGGGAGATTTTAAGGTCTCGTCTCGTCCGGGTGGGGCGGTGCATTGTCCGGCCGCTTGTAGCGGTTATAGCTCCACAGATATTGTTCCGGAAAACGCCGGATCAGCGTTTCCATGGCGTGATTGATGGCGGCCGCCACTGCTTCCGTCGTGGGCGGCAATGGCTCGGGCAGCCGCAGGTAATGCATCCGCCAGCCGCGTCCGTGCGGCAGGCGCTCGCCGGCTGTCAGGATCACGGCCACGCCGGTTTGCAGCGCCAGGCGGGCGGCCAGGATCATGGTCAGCGCGGGACGCCCGAAGAATGGCAGCCAGAGGCCGTCGCCTTCGCGCGGGACCTGGTCGGGCAGCATGCCGACCGCTTCGCCGCGCTTGAGTGCGCGCACGAAGTCGCGCACGCCCTGGCGATTGGCGGGAACGGCTCGCAAATTGTGCATGTCGCGGGCGGATTCCACGATGGGGTCCAGCCGAGGGCTGCGCGAGGGCCGGAACATCACGGTGAGCGGCCCGTATCGGGTCAGGTGCCGGGCCGTGATCTCGAAGCACCCCAGGTGCGGAGTCAGGTAGAGCACGCCGCGTTTTTCCGCAACGGCGTCCCGTACGATCGATTCCTCCTCGCTGCGCGTGCGCGCCAGGCACATGGGGGTGCGCCACCAGACCTTGGGAATCTCCAGGATCATGGCTCCCGATTCGGCCGCGGCGCGGCGGGCGAAGGCCGGGCTGTCGTATCCCGCCTGGCGTGCGTTCTGTTGCAAACGGCGGCGATAGCGGCCCGGAAACACATAGACGAAGCGCCCGATGCACCGCCCCAGGGACTGGAGCCAGGAGAGCGGCAGGAAGGCCAATGAGCGCGCGAGAAGCAACAACATGGGGTGCGGAAAATCCCTGTCTGTCAAGATGGTTTCACCATGGAGCCGCCATTTTCGCTTAAAATGAGCGGGATCGCTGAGTTAACCGACAACTTGCGGAGCGATCTCCGTACCGGCATCGGTACGCCAAAAAATCCGCTAAAGCGTCGCGCCCCATCCGAGGTGCAACGCGAATCGTTCAACCTCGCACCGGGCGGCCCGGTGCATCTAAAGGACGCATCGCTGTGGCAAACAACGATTTTCTCTTCACCTCCGAATCAGTCTCCGAAGGTCACCCCGACAAGGTCGCTGACCAGATCTCCGACGCCATTCTCGACGCGTTGCTCGAACAGGACCCCAATTCCCGGGTTGCCGCCGAGACGCTCTGCAATACCGGGCTGGTCGTGCTGGCCGGTGAAATTACCACCCGCGCCAACGTCGACTACATCCAGGTCGCGCGTGACACCATCCGCCGCATCGGCTACGACAATACCGACTACGGCATTGACTACAAGGGCTGCGCGGTGCTGGTGGCCTATGACAAGCAGTCCCCCGACATCGCCCAGGGTGTGGACCGCACCCCCGAGGAAATCCTGAACCAGGGTGCCGGCGACCAGGGCCTCATGTTCGGCTATGCCTGCGACGAGACGCCCGACCTGATGCCCGCGCCCATCTGGTACGCCCACCGGATCGTGCAGCGGCAGTCCGAATTGCGCAAGGACGGCCGCCTGCCGTGGTTGCGCCCGGACGCCAAATCCCAGGTCACTTTCCGCTACCTCAACGGCAAGCCGGCCGAGGTCGACACGGTCGTGCTGTCCACCCAGCACCATCCCGACATTTCCCAGCCCGAAATCCGCGATGCGGTGATCGAGCACATCATCCGCCCCGTGTTTCCCGCCGGGCTGCTGACCGACCGTACGAAATTCCTGGTCAACCCCACGGGCAAGTTCGTGGTGGGCGGACCTCAGGGCGACTGCGGCCTCACCGGCCGCAAGATCATTGTGGATACCTACGGCGGCGCTTGCCCGCACGGCGGTGGCGCATTCTCCGGCAAGGACCCCTCAAAGGTCGACCGCTCGGCCGCCTATGCCGCCCGCTATGTGGCAAAGAACGTCGTGGCGGCCGGTCTGGCGCGCCAGTGTCAGATCCAGATCAGCTATGCGATCGGTGTGGCCGAGCCCATCAACATCACGGTCTACACCGAAGGCACGGGCGTGATCCCCGACGACCAGATTGCGCGTCTGGTGCGCGAGCACTTCGACCTGCGGCCGCGCGGCATCATTGAGATGCTCGACCTGCTGCGCCCCATCTACGCCAAGTCCGCCGCCTACGGTCATTTCGGCCGCAATGAGCCGGAATTCAGCTGGGAAGCGACCGACAAGATCCAGGTGCTGAAGGCTGCCGCCTGATCCACCGGTTCCAGGCCCATCGCGGCGGGGCAGCTTGTGGGCTGGCCCGCCGCTTCGTTTATAATATCCGTCTTTTCCTGAGGGGCGCTGCACCGGCCCCGCCGCCCGTTTTCCGGGCGCTGCAGCGGGCCGCCAGGCTCAGGAACCTTCTTCATGAACGGCGCCCATCATTGCCCTGCGCGGGCGTGATGGGGTTGTTCATCATATTCGGCGCGGGCTCTACAGGAACGACATGAGCACTGCACACGATTACGCCGTTGCCGACATCACGCTGGCCGATTGGGGCCGCCGCGAGATCGCCATCGCGGAAACCGAAATGCCCGGCCTGATGGCCACCCGCGAGGAATACGCCGCACAGCAGCCGCTGAAGGGCGCGCGCATTGCGGGCAGCATTCACATGACCATCCAGACGGCGGTCCTGATCGAGACGCTGAAGGCGCTGGGCGCCGAGGTCCGCTGGGCTTCCTGCAACATCTTCTCCACACAGGACCACGCAGCCGCCGCGATCGCCGCGGGCGGCTCCCCCGTGTTCGCCGTGAAGGGTGAATCGCTGGAAGACTACTGGCAGTACACGCACCGCCTCTTCGAATGGCCGGGTGAACCCGCCAACATGATCCTGGACGACGGTGGCGATGCGACCTTGCTGCTGCACCTGGGCGCGCGCGCCGAGACTGATATTTCGGTGCTCGCCCACCCGACCAGCGAAGAAGAACGCGTGCTCTTCGCCGCCATCAAGGCGCACCTGGCCAAGGACGCGAAGTGGTATTCCAGCCGCCTGTCGCACATCAAGGGCGTGACCGAGGAAACCACCACGGGCGTGCATCGCCTGTACCAGATGTCCAAGCGGGGCGAGCTCAAGATCCCTGCGATCAACGTCAACGATTCGGTCACCAAGTCCAAGTTCGACAACCTGTACGGCTGCCGCGAATCGCTGGTGGACGGCATCAAGCGCGCCACCGATGTGATGGTGGCCGGCAAGATCGCGGTGGTCTGCGGCTTCGGCGACGTGGGCAAGGGCTGCGCACAGGCACTGGCGGCTTTGCGGGCCCAGGTCTGGGTCACTGAGGCCGACCCCATCTGCGCCTTGCAGGCCGCGATGGAAGGCTATCGCGTCGTGGATCTGAGCGACGCCGGCGTGGTCGAGCAGGCTGACATCTTCGTCACTGCCACCGGCAACTTCCACGTGATCGGGCGGGATCATCTGTATCGCATGAAAGACCAGGCCATCGTCTGCAACATCGGGCACTTCGACAGCGAGATCGACGTGGCCTCGGTCGAAGACCTGCAGTGGGAGGAAATCAAGCCCCAGGTCGATCACATCATTTTCCCGGACGGCAAGCGCGTCATCCTGCTGGCCAAGGGCCGGCTGGTGAACCTGGGTTGCGCCACGGGCCATCCGTCCTTCGTGATGTCGGCGTCTTTCACCAACCAGACCATGGCGCAGATCGAGCTGTTCACGCGCGGCGGGCACTACACCACGGGCCAGGTCTACGTGCTGCCCAAACATCTGGATGAGAAGGTTGCCCGCCTGCATCTGAAGAAGCTGGGCGCGCGCCTGACGACCATGACGCAGAAGCAGGCCGATTACATTGGCGTCCCGGTCGAAGGCCCGTACAAGTCCGACATGTATCGTTATTGATCGTTCGGTGGCACACCCGCTGTTCTACTGGAGCCGTCCATGATGCTGCTACTCGTCTGGATCCTGAATGCCGTGGCCCTGTTGATCGTGGCCTACATCCTTCCCGGAATCACCGTGTCGTCCTTCGGCTCCGCGCTGATCGCGGCGTTGGTGCTGGGGCTGCTCAATGCGGTCGTCAAGCCGGTGCTGGTCCTGCTCACGCTGCCGCTTACGGTGGTCACGCTGGGGTTGTTCCTGTTCGTGCTCAATGCACTCGTGTTCTGGCTGGCCGGCTCCATCCTGCGCGGTTTTCAGGTGGACGGCTTCTGGTGGGCCGTGATCGGTGCCATCGTCTACAGCATCGTGTCCACGGCGCTGACGGGGTTGCTGGTTTCATGACACCCTCGATGATCAGCCTGGAATACTATCCGCCGCGCGACATCGCCGCGCAGGAGCGCCTGGTGCGATCCGCCAAGCGCCTGTCCGCGCTGAATCCCGCCTACGTCAGCGTGACCTTCGGCGCGGGCGGCTCCACGCGCGCCGGCACTGTGGATACGGTGCAGATGCTGCAGACGCTGGGGGCCGAGGTCGCGCCCCACCTGTCCTGCATGGGGGCCAGCCGCGCGGATCTCCGGACCATTCTGGACGACTACCGCGCGCGCGGCATCCACCGCCTGGTGGCCCTGCGCGGGGACATGCCCTCCGGCATGGGCGGGGATACGGGTGATCTGCACCACGCCAGCGAACTGGTTGCCTTCGTGCGCGAGCACTATGGCGACCATTTTCACATCGAAGTCGCGGCCTATCCGGAAATGCACCCCCAGGCGCAGAGCAGCGAGCATGACCTGCAGCGTTTCGTGGACAAGGTCAACGCGGGGGCGAACGGCGCGATCACCCAGTATTTCTACAATCCGGACGCCTACTTCCATTTCGTCGATCGGGTGCGGGCCCGGGGTCTGGATGTTCCGATCACTCCCGGCATCATGCCCGTGACCAACTACACACAGTTGGCGCGGTTCTCCGAGATGTGCGGCGCGGAGATCCCGCGCTGGATGCGTTTGCGTCTCCAGGGTTTCGGTGACGACAAGGCCTCGATTCGCGCCTTTGGCGTGGACATGGTGACGCGGCTGGTGGCGCATCTGCTGGAGGGGGGCGCCCCGGGCGTGCATTTCTATACGCTGAACCATGCGGATGCCGTCGCGCAGATCTGCGCCAATCTGGGTGTGCGGTAAGCGGCAGCCGCACCGCCAGCACGGCGGCATGGTGGCCGCCACGCGGACGGCGGCTTACAGTTCCCGCGCCGGTACCGCCCAGCCCTTGTCCGTCAGGATGGAATCCAGCCGGACATCATGCGGTGCGGGCGCGTAGGATTGATCGGCCAGGTCTCCGCAGGCCCAGGCAACGCCCAGCGTGATGAATGAATGGCCCGCGGCCTTCAGTGCCGCCAGGGTGCGGTCATAGTAGCCGCCGCCGTATCCCACGCGGTCGCCCTGGCGTGTGTAGCCCAGGGTGGGAACCAGGATGATGTCCGGGGCATCTGCCTCGGGGCCGTCCGGCTCCTGGACCCCGTAGGGGCCGGGGCGCATGGGCGTGTCCAGATCCCAACGTCCGAACGCAAGCGGTTCGCCCTTGCCCGTCACGATGGGAAGGGAAACGGTCAGGGTTTCGTCCATGGCCCATTGCGCCAGCAGCGGCTGCAGCTCGGGTTCCTCGGCCATGGACCAGAACGCGGCGATGTGCCGGACATCGGGGCGGCCGGATTCGCGCAGGCGTGTGCGGTTGGAGGCCAGCCACGTGTAGAGCCGGCCCCGGATGAGCAGCCCGCCGCGTTCCCGCTCCTGGGGGGGCATCTGGCGGCGCAGCTTTTTCAGTCGCTCTCTCAGGGGGAGTGCGGTATCCTGTGCGTTCTGAATCATGGTGGGCCGTTTGCGAGTATCTGTATGGGGTTTCTGGACATTCTAAGGGATTGCGAGGTTTCCGGTCCGACCCCGTCGGCGGCCCCGAAGGTGCGCCGGCACACATTGATCTGGAGCTTGCTGGTGCTGACGCTTGGCCTGACGGGCTGCGCGGGCGCGCAAGCGCCCACCGCCGCCGAGCAGCAGGCCGGCGAGGCCCCTCGCGCGGCCGACACGGCGCCAACGGTGGCGGCGGTCGTTCCGGTCGCGCCTGCGACGGGGGTGGTGCCTGCCGCGCCTGCGGCGGTGCCCGCTCCACCCACCGTTCCGCCGGTCACGCCCTATGTGCCCCCCGTCGTTCCGCCTGCGGCACGCCAGGCCGTCCAGGACGCGTACGATGCCGTGCAGAAGAACCGCTGGTCCGACGTGGATGCGCTGGTGCCGGCCGCCACCGCGGACCCGGTCCTGGGTATGTATCCGCGCTACTGGTCGCTGCAGCATCAGCTCCAATTGGGCACCGCGCCCATCCCGCAGGCCGCCATGCAGCAGTTCCTGGCGGATTATCCGGGCACCTATCTCGCCAGCCAGCTCCGCGACCAGTGGATCATCGCAGCGGCGCGCAGCGGCGACTATGCCCAGGCCCTGCGCCTGAATCCCGGGCCGGATCCATCGTCGCGCGTGCAGTGCGCGCAGTTGCTGTCGCGCCATCTCACCGGCCAGAAGATCCGCGCCGCCGACTTCCTGAGCGCCTATCAGCCCAATACTGATTGCTGGGACCTGCTGGACCAGCTCGCGGCAAGCCATGTGCTGAGCCGCAAGGAGCTCAACGGACTGTTGCGCGACACGCTGGAGGCCGGCAAGGCGGCCCAGATCAACCGGGTGGCGGCTGCGGTGTTCGACGACGAGAGCATGGTTCAGTTCGTGTCGCTCATGAAGAACCCGCGCCGCTGGCTGGAATCGCGCGCCCAGCCGCACACCGCCACTGACTTCGAGCTGGCCGAGATTGCGCTGGCACGCCTGGCGCGCGGCGACGATCGTGCCGAGGCGGGGCAGTACATCCGGGATCATTGGGCTCGCTGGATACCGGCTGCCGACATGCAATGGATCTGGGGCCAGTTTGGCCTGGCCGCGGCTTTGAACGTGGATCCTGACGCTGCGCGCTGGTACCGCGATTCGGGCTACGTCCCCATGACCGATTTCAATCACGCCTGGGAAGTCCGGGCCGAACTGCGATCCTCGCCCATCCATTGGGACAGGGTGGCAGTGGCGATCCGCAAGATGACGGCCCGCCAGGCCGATGAGCCGGTCTGGCGCTATTGGTACGGGCGGGCGCTGGCGGCCCAGGGCAACCAGAAGGCGGCGCGCCAGTACTTCCAGTCCATCTCCACGGACTTGGGTTTCTACGGGCAGCTTGCGTCAGAGGCGCTCGGCAAGCCCTTGTATATGCCTCCTCAACCTGCTCCGGTAGCGCCAGGCTGGGTGTCGCAGGCCCGTCATAACCCTGGACTCGAGCGGGCGGTGGCGCTGTTCGAATTGGGGTGGCGCCGCCAGGCGGTCCCTGAATGGAACCACGCCCTGCGCGGAATGGGTGATGCGCAGCTGCGGGGCGCGGCCGAGTTCGCCCGCCAGCAGCAGATCTATGACCGCGTGGTCAACACCTCCCTGCTCACCAAGCACGTGGTGGATTTCAGCCAGCGATTCATCGCGCCCTTCGAGGGCCAGGTGGCCGCCAAGGCCCAACTGATCAACCTGGATCCCGCCTGGGTCTACGGCTTGATCCGCCAGGAGTCGCGTTTCATCACCGATGCGCGCTCGCATGTGGGGGCCTCCGGGCTCATGCAGCTCATGCCGGCGACGGCGCGCTGGGTGGCGCGCAAGATCGGCATGACGAGCTTCCAGCCGTCCCAGGTCAATGACTTCGACACCAACACGGTGCTGGGCACCCACTATCTGAACATGGTCCTGCAGGACCTGGGCGGCTCGCAGTTGTTGGCGACCGCCGGTTACAACGCCGGGCCGGGCCGGCCCAAACGCTGGCGCGCAGCGCTTCAGGCGCCCGTGGAAGGCGCCATTTTCGCCGAGACCATTCCATTCACGGAAACCCGGCTCTATGTCAAGAACGTCCTGTCCAACGCGGTCTACTATGCCACCCTGTTTTCGGGGGAGCCGCATTCGCTGAAGGCCCGTCTTGGCACGATCAGCCCCTTGGCCGATACACGGACGGCATTGCCGTGACGGCGGCTGCCTCGGACAAGGCCACACTGGGTCTGGATGTCTACATCGTGGGCGGTGCGGTGCGCGACGATTTGCTCGGGCTCCCGGCAGGAGACCGCGACTGGGTGGTGGTAGGGTCCACGCCCGAAGCCATGGCAGCACGCGGGTTTACCCCGGTGGGCGGCGACTTCCCGGTATTCCTGCATCCGCGCACCCACGAGGAATACGCGCTGGCCCGCACGGAACGCAAGTCCGGCCGGGGATACCATGGCTTCACGTTCCATGCGGGGCAGGACGTCACCCTGGCTGACGACCTGTGCCGCCGCGACCTGACGATCAACGCCATTGCGCGGGCGGCTGACGGCACGCTGGTCGATCCGCTGGGCGGCGTGGCCGATATCCGTGCCCGCGTGCTGCGCCACGTGGGGGCCGCGTTCGTCGAAGACCCCGTACGCTTGCTGCGTCTGGCGCGCTTTGCGGCCCGGTTCCATGATTTCTCCATTGCTCCCGAGACGCTGGCGCTGTGCCGTACGCTGGTGCGCGACGGCGAAGTCGATGCGCTGGTGCCGGAGCGGGTCTGGCAGGAATTGGCCAAGGGCCTGACGACGGCGCACCCCTCGCGCATGATGGAAGTGCTGGCCTCTTGCGGCGCGCTCGAACGGGTAGCGCCCGGTCTGCTCTGGACTTCCGAAACGGCTGCCGAGCTCGACCGCGCCGCGGAGCGCGGCCTGGGGCTGGCGCAACGCTATGCGC
Organism: Castellaniella sp.; assembly: GCA_035572875.1. Lineage (GTDB taxonomy): Bacteria > Pseudomonadota > Gammaproteobacteria > Burkholderiales > Burkholderiaceae_B > Castellaniella. The sequence goes on from DATNAI010000270.1 coordinate 17,040, forward strand.
TGCTGTGCCGCAGTTCCGATGCCAGCTTGCAGGAACACCTGCGCGCGCCGTCCGCTTGCCGCGATCTTGCCCGGCTCCTGCCTGGCCTGGTGCTGCGTCTGTCAGAGCTTGCACCGGACGCATCGGGCGGCGAGGCCGGCCGCCCGGCGGAATGGCTGGACGTGCTGGAATCCTGCGATGCGCTGCGCCGTCCCGATCGGTTCGAGGCGCTATTGGGTGCGGCCGCCTGTGTGCGCCGGGACGTGCGAGCCGATGTCTGGCTGGCCCGGCTGGCGACCGTGCGGTCGATCGATGCCGGCGCGATTGCACGATCCGCGGGCGGCGACCCGCAGCGCATCCGCGACAAGCTCAGAACCGCGCGGACGCTCGCGCTGGAGAAACTGGTTTGACCATGGACAGGATTCAGGCGGAGGCCGCGCAGCCCGTGCTGGTCTTCGATTCGGGGATCGGAGGACTGACGGTACTGCGCGAAGCGAGGCTGCTGATGCCCGAACGCCGCTTCGTCTACGTGGCCGATGATGCCGGCTTCCCCTACGGGGACTGGGACGAGAGGGGTCTGCGCGCGCGGCTGATCGATCTCTTCGGTGAGCTGCTGCAAGAGCACCATCCAGCCCTGTGCATCGTGGCCTGCAACACGGCCTTCACGCTGGCTGGCGCCGACCTGCGTGCCGCCTTTCCGGAAATGACGTTCGTAGGAACCGTTCCGGCCATCAAGCCGGCGGCCGAGCGCACCCGATCGGGTCTGGTATCCGTGCTGGCCACGCCGGGTACCGTCTGCCGCGAATATACGCGTGCGCTCATCCAGTCCTTTGCCTCGCGTTGCGAGGTCAATCTGGTGGGCTCGACCAAGTTGGCCGGCATGGCCGAGGCCTACGTGCGCGGCGATAGCGTGGGCGACGCGGCCGTGCGCGCCGAGATCGGCGCCTGCTTCGTGCAGCGCGCGGACCGGCGCACCGACATCGTGGTGCTGGGATGCACGCACTACCCCTTCATGACCAACGTCTTCCGGCGGCTGGCGCCGTGGCCGGTGGACTGGCTGGACCCGGCCGAGGCCATTGCGCGCCGTGCGCGCAGTCTGTTGCTGCGCCGGCCCGATGCACGGCACCCGGCCGACAATGACGCCGCGTTCTTCACCGGCGGCGCGCCCGATTTCGCAACGCGGCGGCTCATGAACAGCTTCGGCCTGCGCGTGGCGGAATCCGACGGATTTGGGCCGGAGGTCCGGTTGGCCCCCGCTTCAGCGTCTCTTCCGGCTCGAACGGAACCCTAAAGGCGGTCCCTCCGGTCGCCGCGCGTGAAGCCCAGCAGGGGCGGGGTGATGCCCCGGCCCACCGCCAGCACCTTGAACAGCTCGCCCATCTCGGCTTCGGACAGCAGCGTGTTCAATGCCGTGAGCTGGCGCGCGCGCAGTGCCGGGGCGTCACCGGGCGCGCGGATCAGATCCGTCAGGCCCGCATTCATCAGAAAGCGTGCCTGCGAGGTATAGCCCAGCACGTCGAGGCCGCCGTCCAGGGCTGCGTCGGCCATGGCCGTGAAATCCACGTGCGCCGTGATGTCCTGCAGGCCGGCCAGCACCAGCGGCTGATCGTGCGCGTGGTGGCGGAAGTGGCACATCAGCGTGCCTTGCGTGCGTTGCGGGTGATAGTACTCCCGGCGCGGAAACCCGTAGTCGATGAGCAGTGCGGCGCCCTTTTCCAGCCACAGGCCCAGATTGCGGACCCAGGCTTCGGCCTGCGGATTGAGTTCCGACCGGTAGCCAGGCAGCGGCGGCATGCGGTCTGCGATGGCGGCCGATGTGGCAGGCGGGGCGTCGCGCAGCATCCAGCGAAACGGGGCCGACGCGTCGGGACGCGCATCCATCGCCACACCGAGCAGCGCCGGTGTGCCGGCCTCGGTCCATTGAAACAGGATCGCGGGCATGGCATCCAGCACCTCGTTGGCGACGACGCAGCCGGTGAATGCGTGGGGCAGGGCATCCAGCCATTGGACCCGGTTGCCCCACGAGGCCAGGCGCGCCTGTTGGCGTGCGCGCAGGTCGGCGGACAGCTCGAGGATGCGGTAGTTCGCGTCTATGCCCAGATCCCGTAGCGCCGGCATCACGGCTGCGGCGAGCGTGCCCGACCCCGCGCCGAATTCCAGCACGGTCGAGGACCGGGCGGCCGCCAGGATTTCCGCGATCTGGCGCGCCAGCGCCTGGCCGAACAGGGGGCTGGTTTCAGGCGCGGTGGTGAAGTCGCCGCCCTGGTGCAGCTTGGTGCTGCCGGCGCTGTAGTACCCCAGGCCGGGTTCGTAGAGCGCCGCCTGCATCCAATGTTCGAACGGGAGCCAGCCGCCGGCGGCAGTGATCCGTTGCGCAAGCATGTCGCGCACGTGGTGGCCGTGTTCGCGGACGGCATCATCCAGGGGCGGCAGGCCTGCGGGCAGGTGGACGGAGGGCAGAGTCATCATAGGGCCCAAGCATAGCAGGCAGGGGCTAAATATTTCCGAATTCCGGCCGATAACCGTAGCGATGGTTTCGTATGGCTTTACGGGGCAGTCAGTATGACGCACTCTGATCATTTTTTCCTGAGCCCTGGCGATGGCGCGAATTTCGTCCATGGCGCCTACCAGCCCGGGCTGGTATTCCTGTCCGTATTCGTCGCCGTGGTGCTCTCGCTCATGGCTTTGCAGACCGCGCACATCGCCCGGCAGACGACGAGTGCGATGCACAGACGCATCGCCATTGCCACAGGCTCGGTGGCGCTGGGCGGCGGTATCTGGACCATGCACTTCATCGGCATGCTGGCGTTCAAGTTGCCCGCACCGGTCTACTATGAGACTACGCTCACGCTGCTGTCGCTGGTGCCGGGCTGGATGGGCGCTCTGGTCACCCTCCACATGCTGTCGTTGCGCCGGTTTTCCGCGGCCCAGCTCGTTGCCAGCGGCGTGGTGCTGGGGGCCGGAATCGGCGCCATGCACTATACGGGCATGATGGCCATGGTGACGCCGCTGGACATGCGCTATGACCCCGAAATGTTCGCGCTGTCCATCGTCGTTGCGGTCGTGCTGGCGATGCTGGCGTTGTGGATTTATTCCGGCCTGCGCGCATTCGATGAGCGCGTCCGCTTTCTCGCCAGCGGACTGGTCATGGGGGTGGCGATTGCCGGCATGCACTATACCGGCATGGCGTCGGTGCGGTTTCTGGGCGCCGCCAGCCCCATCCAGGACGGGATCCGGCTGAATTCGACCTATGTGGCGCTGGCGCTGTCGTCGCTGACCCTGACGATGGCCATCATGGTGGCGGCCCTCAACGGCCTGGTGCGTTCGCGGGCGCTCTATCGCGAGGTCGAGACCGCCAAGTCGCGCCTGCAGGCGATCTTTGATACCGCCGTGGATGCGATCATCACCATCGACCCGTACGGCATCGTGCAGGAATTCAGCCGTTCGGCGGAACGGCTGTTCGGTTACGCGGCGGCAGAGGTCGTGGGACGGAACATCAAGATGCTGATGCCCGAGCCGTTCCGGTCGGCGCATGATGGCTACCTGAAGGCCTATCGCGACACGCGTGTGCCGCACATCGTCGGGACCGGCCGCGAGGTCGTCGGCCGGCGCAAGGACGGCAGCGAAGTCCCGATCCGGCTTGCGGTCGGCCGAGTGGACCTGCTGTCGGGAGGGATGCTGTTCGTGGGCCTCGTCACCGACATCAGCGAGCGCAAGGCGCTGGAGGCGACCTTGCGCGATTCGCTGCGCCACGCGGAACAGGCGGCGGCGGCCAAGAGCAATTTCCTGGCCAACATGAGCCACGAAATCCGCACGCCCATGAATTCCGTCATCGGATTCACGGATCTGGTCCTTCAGACCAACCTGTCGCCGTCACAGCGCACGCACCTGAACACCATCCGCCAGTCGTCCCGGTCGTTGTTGCGGCTCATCAACGACATCCTGGATACGACCAAGATGGAGAGTGGGCGGCTGGAACTGGAAGACTCGTATTTCTCGCTGAAAGGCCTGGCGTTCCAGATCGAATCGTCCTTGCGCCTGGGGGCCCACGCCAAGAACCTCGATCTGACGACTCATTATCCCGAAGGCATGCCGGAATTCTTCAGGGGCGACCAATTGCGGCTGCTGCAGATCCTGACCAATCTGGTGGGCAACGCCATCAAATTCACCGAGTCCGGTTCGGTGAGCGTGGACTTCGCCTACGAGGCCGGACAGGTCCATATCGCGGTCCGCGATACCGGCATCGGCATGACGCCCGAGCAGGTTCGCACGATCTTCGATCCCTTCATGCAGGCCGATGCCTCGATCAGCCGCCGCTTCGGCGGCACCGGGCTGGGTACCACCATCGCGCGGCAGCTGGCCGAGATCATGGGCGGGCATATCGGGGCCGAAAGCGTCCTCGGGCAGGGCAGCGTGTTCCACGTCTGGCTGCCGCTGCCGCCGGGCACCGAGCCGGCTGCGCCGGAACAGGACGGGGGTCATACGCCGCTGCCCGCGCTGGATATCCTGGTTGCGGACGACGTCCCCCAGAATCTGGAACTCCTGCGCCTGACGCTGGAGAAGCGGGGCCATCGTGTCGTGAGCGCAGCGGATGGCGACGAGGCGTTCAACCGATATCGGACGGGCCGTTTCGATGTGGTGCTGATGGACGTGCACATGCCGGGAACCGACGGACGCCAGGCTACACGGCTCATTCGCCAGTACGAGCGCACAGAAGGACGGCCTTACACGCCGGTCATCGCGCTGACGGCCAGCGTCATGGCGACCGACCGCTGCGAGGCGCGTCGGGCGGGAATGGACGGCTTTGCGGTGAAGCCGCTCGAGGTCGCGCACCTGTTCCAGGAGATAGCGCGGGTGCTGAATGATCGCACCGCGCCGTCGGTAGTGGAGGCCGCGAGTGCGGCACCGACCTCCGTGGCGGTGGATTGGAACCGGGGGGTGGCGCTCTGGGGGGACAGGGCCAGCCTGGCGGCGCGGATTGTGACGTTCCTGGACAGCGTGGGCGAAAACTATCCTTTGCCCGATCCTGAACAACGGGAGGTGGACGGTACGGCGCTGGTGTTCAGCCTGCATGGGATTCGTGGCGCGGCCGGCAACCTGGCGCTGATGGCGGCTTCCCGGCTGGCGGGCGAACTGGAAGGTCTGTGTCGCGAGGATCGAGTGGACGAAGTCCTGTCCCGGCTGGATGACCTTTCGGCGCTGTTGCTCGCCGCCCGTCATGAAGCGGCTACGGCCCGGCCTGCCGACCCGGACGAGGAACCGACCCCCGCGGTGGCCGCGCCGGACGCTCCGCCGGGCGGTTCCGTGTCGATGTTGGAGCTGACGACCGCACTGGAAACGTTGTTGCCGATACTGGAGCGCAACGAATTGGATGATGCCGCGCTCGCGCAGGTCTGCGCCCGGCTGATTGCGGCCGGCCGTCGCGATCATGTCCAGATCCTGCGAGTCGCCCTCGATCGCTTCGACTTTACCCGCGCTTGCGCGCTGTTGCGTCAATGGCTGGCTGAGGCCGTCCAGTCCGAGCCTGACGCCATGATTGCTTCCGTAGACACGCCATGAGTTTCAGAAGGGATACCCGACGCACGCTGTTGCTGGTGGACGACGAGTCCACCAATTTGCAAGTGTTGCGACATACATTGCAGGCGACATACCGGCTGTTGTTCGCCAAGGATGGCGCCACCGCGCTGGAGCTGACGCGCAAGGACCGGCCCGATCTGATCCTGCTGGACATCATGATGCCGGGCATGTCGGGCTACGAAGTCTGCGCGGCGCTCAAGCGTCAGCCGGATACCCGCGCCATTCCCATCATTTTCGTCACGGCCCTGAGTGAAGCCGACGATGAGTACAAGGGACTCCAACTGGGCGCCGTGGACTACATCACCAAGCCGCTGAATCCTTCCATTGTGCAGGTGCGGGTCCGCAACCATCTGTCGCTGGTGCGGGCGCAGGAGGTGTTCGAAACCCGGCTGCAGATCATTCGCTGCCTGGGCGCTGCCGCCGAATATCGTGACAACGAGACCGGCATGCATATTGTGCGCATCAGCCACTACGCGCGGCGCCTGGCGCTGGAAATCGGCTACGGCGAGGAGGCGGCCGACGAACTGTTGCACGCGGCACCCATGCATGATGTCGGCAAGATCGGTATTCCCGATGCCATCCTTCTCAAGCCCGGGAAGCTGGATCCCGAGGAATGGGCCGTCATGCGCCAGCATCCCACCATAGGGGCGCAGATCATCGGGGAACATCCCTCGGGGTTGCTGAAGACGGCGGCCATCATTGCACAGTGCCACCACGAGAAGTGGGATGGTACCGGCTATCCACAGGGCCTCGCGGGCGAAGCGATTCCGCACGAAGCGCGCATTGTGGCGCTGGTGGATGTGTTCGATGCGCTGACCAGTGTGCGGCCCTACAAGCCCGCGTGGCCGATCGAGCGGGCGCTGAAATACATCCGTGAGCAGAGCGGCCGGCATTTCGACCCGGCCCTGGTCGAGGCTTTCATGCGTTGCGTGCCGGATGTCCTGGAGATCCGGGTACGCTGGTCCGACGAGCGCGACACCGAAGAAGCCGAGGCCGTGATCGAGCAGGCGCGCTAGGGGTTCCCTGAACGAGTCACCCCGACGCGCCAATAGGCGGCCTGGCTGACGCGGCGATGGGGATGAGGGTGGTGAATTTGCTGCGTGAGGTGGCAAAGAAGCTGCGCACGTTGCGAATCCGCGGATCGCTGGTCAGACATCGCTGGGCCAGCGCCTGGTAGGCCCGCATGTCGGCCACCATGGCGATCAGGATGAAATCCGGACCGCTGCTGACGCGGTAGCACTGCTGAATGGCGGGCTCCGCGACGAGTTCGGCTTCCAGCGCATCGGCCTGCGCCGCTGCCTGGGTGTCCAGCGTGACCTCGATGATAGCCGTGAGCGCGGCACCCATCAATGCAGGATCCAGAATCGCGACCCGTTGGCTGATCAGGCCAGTCTGTGTCAGGCGCCGGACGCGGCGCAGACAGGTGGGCGGAGAGGCGTGTACCTTATCCGCCAGATCCTGGTTCGTGAGCGCACAGTCCCGTTGAAGCTGTTCGAGGATACGGCGGTCAAGATCATCCAGCAGGGTGGGGGCCATGATATGTATCTGCCTTGTAAAAGAGATGAGGCGATCCTATATTTTCATTGAATATTTTATATTTTTGTATTATATGAAATAAAATTTCTACATTAGCATTTAATGAAATTTATGTTCATTTCACGGTATAAAAGGAAATCATATTTCTGAACCCTTTGCCCACAATAGCGCAATTGTTCAAACGAAGGAGTGTGCTCCATGTGTGGCATCGTAGGCGCTGTGGCGCAACGTGACGTCGTCCCCATCCTGCTCGAGGGCCTGCGCCGGCTGGAGTATCGCGGCTACGACTCTTGTGGCGTGGCCGTGCATACCGGGACTGGTCTGCAGCGGGTGCGCAGCACGCGTCGCGTGGCAGAGCTCGCCGCACAGGCCCAGCAGGACGGCGTCCAGGGCCTGACCGGGATCGCCCATACGCGCTGGGCCACCCATGGCGCGCCGGTGACGCATAACGCCCATCCTCACTTCTCCGGGCTGGACCCCGCCGCCCCGCGCATCGCGCTGGTGCATAACGGCATCATTGAAAACCACGACGTGCTTCGGGCGGAGCTCCAGGCGGCCGGATATGTCTTCCAGAGCCAGACCGATACCGAGGTCATTGCCCACCTGGTCGATCACCTGTACGACGGTGATCTGCTCGCGGCCGTCCAGCAGGCCATCCGCCGGCTCGACGGCGCCTATGCCATTGCCGTCTTCTGCTCTGCGGAGCCACACCGGGTCGTTGGCGCCCGCCAAGGCTCGCCGCTGGTCGTTGGCTGCGGCACCGAAGGCAACTATCTGGCCTCGGATGCGTTGGCGCTGGCCGGCACCACCGACCAGATCATCTATCTGGAGGACGGGGACGTCGTGGACCTGCAGCTTTCACGCGTGTGGGTGACTGACGCGCAAGGCCGTCCGGTGGACCGCGAGGTGCATACCGTCCAGATCCATACGGGCGAGGCTGATCTGGGCCCGTATCGCCACTTCATGCAAAAGGAAATCTTCGAGCAACCGCGCGCGGTCGGCGATACGCTGCGCGGCATCGAAGCCGTCATGCCGGAGCTGTTCGGAGACGGCGCGCATGCGGTGTTCCAGGATATCGATCGCGTTCTGATTCTGGCGTGCGGCACCAGCTTTTACGCCGGCCTGACGGCGCGCTACTGGATCGAATCGGTGGCCGGCATCCCGGTCAATGTGGAGATCGCCAGCGAGTACCGCTATCGGACCAGCGTCCCCGATCCGCGCACCCTGGTGGTCACCATCTCCCAATCGGGCGAGACGGCCGATACGCTGGCTGCGCTCAAGCACGCCCGCAGCCTGGGCATGCAGCAGACGCTCACCATCTGCAACGTGGCCTCCAGCGCCATGGTGCGGGATTGCAAGCTGTCCTTCATCACGCGTGCGGGCGTGGAGATCGGCGTGGCCTCGACCAAGG
>DATNAI010000271.1:0-6406 GCA_035572875.1 Castellaniella sp.
GGTTCGCGGGCCGCAATGCCCTCGTCAATGCTCAGGTTGTCGAACCCCGCGCACCGGCCACCAGGAACGCGCCCGGCCCATCACCCCGCTGATGCGGCGCAACGGGGCTGCACCGACCTGGCCGTGCCCCCGCCTGCCAAATGCCTGCGGAGGCCCGGGCGCTTCGCCGCCCCCTACAGACCCGCGCGCGAAAATACCAAGGTGGCGTTGGTGCCGCCGAAGCCGAAGCTGTTGGACAACGCCGTCTGAACGTCGGCCTGTGCCACCGGCTCGCGAAGAATGTTCATGCCTTCTGCAACGGGATCGAGCCTTTCGATGTTGGCGGAAGCGGCTACGAAGCCATGGTTCATCATGAGAAGCGAGTAAATGGCCTCGTTGACGCCAGCGGCCCCCAAGGCATGGCCGGACAGCGATTTCGTCGAAGCTATCCACGGCTGGTCTTCCCCGAACACCTCCCGAATGGCTTCGAGTTCTTTGACGTCGCCGACCGGTGTGCTGGTGCCGTGTGTATTGATATAGTCGATTTTCGTGTGCACGGTGCTCAGCGCCTCGCGCATGCAACGTACCGCGCCTTCGCCGGACGGCGCCACCATGTCATAGCCATCGGAAGTGGCGCCGTAGCCCACGATCTCGGCCAGGATATGGGCCCCCCGCGCCTTAGCGTGTTCGTAGTCCTCGACCACCACGATGCCGCCGCCACCGGAGATCACGAAGCCATCGCGGTCGGCATCATAAGGGCGGGAGGCTCGTTCGGGCGTGTCGTTGTACCGCGTGGAGAGCGCACCCATGGCATCGAACATGAAAGACAGCGACCAGTGTTCTTCTTCGGCGCCGCCCGCAAAAACGATGTCCTGGCGACCCAGCTGGATCTGTTCCACGGCATTTCCGATGCAGTGCGCACTGGTCGAGCAGGCCGAGCTGATCGAGTAATTGACGCCCTTGATCTGCGCGCCCGTGGCCAGGCACGCCGACACGCCGCTGGCCATGGCCTTCGTCACCATATAGGGCCCTACGCGGCGCACGCCCTTGTCGTGCAGCGTCTGGATGCCATCGTGGATCGAGGAATGCGAAGCTCCCCCTGCCCCCACGATCAGCCCCGTTCGGGGATTGGAGACCTGGTCGGGAGTCAACCCGGCTTCCCGGATGGCCTCCTGCATCGCGAGCCAAGCGTACGCGTGGCCATTCGCCATGAAGCGTGCCAGCTTTCGATCGATGAGTTCCAGGGCATTCAGGTGGATGGACCCCGCAACCTGCGAGCGCAACCCCTGCTGGGCGTATTCCGGCTGAAACGTGATGCCGGATCGGCCATGGCGCAAGCTATCGAGAACTTCAGCCTGATTGTTGCCCAGGCTGGACACGATACCCATGCCGGTGACGACCACACGACGCATGATCGAACCTCCTAGAAATTGTCGGTGCGCGTGAACAGCCCGACGCGCAGGTCATGGGCCACGTAGATTTCGTGGCCATCGACTTCCATGCTGGCATCCGCAAACCCCATCACGAGTTTGCGCATCATCACGCGCTTCATGTCGATCCGGTACCGGACCAGATGCGCCGTGGGTAGAACCTGGCCGGTGAATTTGACTTCGCTGACGCCCAGTGCGCGTCCCCGTCCCTGTCCCCCACAACACCCGAGAAAGAAACCCACCAGTTGCCACATGGCATCCAGGCCCAAGCAGCCCGGCATGACGGGGTCACCCTGGAAATGGCACCCAAAAAACCACAGGTCGGGGCGGATGTCCAGCTCGGCGATGATTTCGCCCTTTCCGTGTGAACCACCCTTGTCGTCGATATGGGCAATCCGGTCGAACATCAACATGGGTGGCAGCGGTAGCTGCGCATTGCCGGGGCCAAAGAGTTCCCCCCGGCCACATGCCAGCAGTTCATCGTAGCTATAGCTGTTCTTTTCCATGGTTTCCCGTCAAAATGGGGGAGATCAATGGCTCCCCTCCTGCTATCCATGATAGTAAGCCGACAAGTATAACCCGTCGGAATCGGTCGCCCCCCTTCGTGATATCCCCATCATGGATGGGGGAGACGGGAGAACCAGACCGTCACGGTGCCGCGGACGAAAAGGGGTGCATGACCCGACCTCCAGTTCAGAACCCGGTGCACCAGCCACATGGGCCCGGCGGCCCGGCGCCCATCGAAAGCGTGCGTATTGAGGCTGGCGCCGCCCACAGGTACGCAGGGCCCGTCCGGCGACCCCCAACAGAGATCGGTCGCCACCACCGCCGCTCCATCATATTGGCGCGATGCGTAAACGCCGGTAATGACCGCACCCGTCGGCACGACGGAATGGCGTGCCGGCCCGAAGGCAACGGCGACCGGTGTCCCGGCCGATTGCAGGCCTGTGCTGGTCACGTCGCGGGTCCAGGCGAGGCGGTTGCCACCGGCCGCCGCTGCCGTCCCCGTCAGCATCAGGCACAATGAGAGTGCTGCCCTGAGACCTTGCATCCTTGTTTGGGGTACTCGGCCCACGATAGCCCGTCTCCTTGAAATCCGCCGTTCATCTCAATTTATCATTTGAAAGCGATGTGCATTGCCTACCTGTCCGTCGGCCATCCTGAATGGCCTGTGCTGATTGCCGCCAATCGCGACGAATTCCACCACCGGGCCAGCGCCGCCTTGGCTCCCTGGCCGGGCCATCCGGAGGTCATGGCGGGGCGGGACCTGATGGCCGGCGGCACTTGGCTGGGCTGGTCCCAGCCGGGCCGCTTCGGCTTCCTGACCAATTACCGGGAGCCCGGCGCTGTTCCGCTGCCCCACACACCCTCTCGCGGTACGCTGGTGCGCGATTTTCTGCTCGGCCGCGACACCGCCCAGGACTATCTGCAGGATCTCGCCACCCACGCGCAGGATTGGGCGGGTTTCAATCTCGTCGTGGGCGACATCGAGGGCGTCTGGTATCTCAGCAACCGCGATCCGAGCGGCGACGCGCACCGCTTGCCTGCGGGACAGCATGTGCTGTCCAACCATCTGTTGAACACGCCCTGGCCCAAGGCCAGGCGCGTGCGCGCCCGACTGGATGCACTGCCGCCGGGGCAATGGGTCGCGGATCCGGATGCTGTTTTTGCTGCACTGCAAGATACCACCCAGGCCTCGGAAGATGAACTGCCGCGGACAGGCCTGGCGCCTGACTTCGAGCGACTGCTCAGCAGCCCTTTCATCATCAGTCCAGACTATGGCACGCGCTGCTCGACAATCGTCGCGATGGCGAGGACGGGCGAAACGCTGCTTTGCGAACAAAGCTACGACCCGGATGGCCGTCCCCACGAGCGCCACGACTGGCGCCTGCAGGCCTGAAACACCGGATCCGTGCGCCGACCGAATCCGCCAGCGGATTAGAATGGCACTCTTACTGACCATTAGGAAATCGCCATGAGCGCAGGCCTTGCCAGCCGCATCACCGAAGCCGTCAAATCCGCCATGCGGGCACACGACAGCACCCGCCTGGGTACGTTGCGGCTGCTCCAGGCGGCCATCAAACAGAAAGCGGTGGACGAACGGGTTGATCCCGACGATACCGCCATTCTGGCCATCATCGAAAAGCAAGCCAAGCAGCGGCGCGAATCCATCGCCGCGTATGAAGCAGCTGGGCGGCCCGATCATGTGGCGCAGGAACAGGCGGAACTGGAGATCCTGAAGGAATTTCTGCCGCTAGCGGCCAGTGCGGAAGAGATCGACCTTGCCATCGACGGCGCCATCGAACAGGCGCGGGGCAAGGGGCTGCAGGGCGGCCCGGCCATGGGGGCCATCATGGGGCAGCTCAAGGCTGCGCTCGCCGGCCGCGTGGATATGGCCGCCGTGTCCGCGCAGGTGAAGAAGCGATTGGCTCAATGAGCCCTTTCGGACGAGCCACCGGTCACGAGGTGATCCTGCACCGACCGAGGACCCCTGATGTTACCCGGCAACTGCCTCGTGCAGTTCGCTCGGGCGCAACGGCTCTCCGATGCGCAGCCGCTCCACCAGATCCGGGTTGCTGACAAACGCCTTGCCAAACGCGACGGCCTCCCCGCGCCCCGCATCGATGGCTCGCAAGGCCGAATCCGCGTCGTAGCCTTCATTGAGCACCAGCGGTCCACGAAAGGACTCACGAATCACCGGCGTCAGGGCGTCCTGCCCGCTATGCTCGCGCACGCACACGAATGCAACCTGGCGGCGACCCAGCTCCTGGGCGACATGCCGGAAGAGCGCCTGCGGATCGGAGTCGCGCATGTCGTGGCGGTCCCCCCGCGGGGATAGGTGCAGGCCCACGCAGCCGGGGCCCCAGACGCCAATGCAGGCGTCCACGATTTCCAGCAGGAAGCGAGACCGATTGGCTACCGTCCCGCCATATTCGTCCTGGCGCCGGTTGGAACCATCGTGCAGAAACTGGTCGATCAGATAACCATCTCCCGCATGAATCTGCACGCCATCGAAGCCCGCCTGCCGGGCGTGGCGGGCGGCCTGGTCGAAATCGGCCACGACCCGGTGGATCTCGGCCGGATGGAGGCTGCGAGGGACTACGAAGGCGCCTGGGCCTGAGCAGGCAATGGCGCTCGGGGCCACCGGCATCTCGCCACACAGGTACTCCGGATCGGATACCCGTCCGGCATGCCACAGCCTGAGAAAAATCCGGCCGCCATGGTCGTGGACCGCATCAGTGACGGCGCGCCATCCCTGAACCTGGGCGGAGTTCCAGATTCCGGGGGTATCCGGATATCCGATGCCCAAAGGCGACACCGACGTGGCATCGGTGATGATCAGACCGGCGGAGGCACGCCTCGCGTAATACACTCGCGCCTCATCGCCCGGGACGCGGCGCCGGACGGCTCGCGAACAGGCCGTCGGTGCCATGACGATGCGATTGCTCATCTTCACATCGCCCATCTGCAACGGGTCAAGCAAACTTGTCATATCATGCGGTGAAAACAAGGAAGAAACGGCACGCCCGCGCAAATTTTGTTGCAACGCACAACCGCAACATCGAAAATTAAAGAAAATCCATCAGGGTTTTTACCAGATTTTCAACAGGATGACTATGCCACAGGCGGAGTGCAGGCTCAAGCGTTCTCCCTACTCTCGGCTGGGAATTCGGGACCTCGTGCAATAATTGCCGCTTCCCGGTTCGTTTCTCACAAGGATTCAGTCCATGGTGATTTCCATTGCACGTCAGGCGGCCTGCTGCGCTGCCCTGGCGCTTGCCGGCGCGGCCACCGCCGCAACCGCCGCAACCCTGAAAATCGGCACCGAGGGCGGCTACCCGCCTTGGAGCATGGTGGACGCCAGCGGCAAGGTGACCGGATTCGATGCCGACGTGGGCCATGCGATCTGCCAAAAACTTGCCACGAAGTGCCGATTCGTGGTGCAGGCGTTCGACAGCCTGATTCCTTCGCTACAAGCCGATCGCTTCGATTTGGTGATTTCCGGCCTGTCGGTCACCGCCGAGCGAGCGAAGGTGATTGCCTTCAGCATTCCTTATGCGACGGAAGACTCGGCATTCGTCGTGCCGGCCGGCAGCCCGCTCGTCACGGTTGCGGATCAGGCGACGCTCTTCAAAGGTCTGGCCGGCAAGACCGTGGGCGTCCAGGGCGGCACCACGCAGGGTGCCTTTCTGCAGAAGCACGCGCCCGACCTGAAGCTCAAGACTTACGAAACGCAGGACCAGATGCAGATGGACCTGTCGGCGGGACGGCTGGACGCGAGCTTCTCCGAAGTCACTCCGCAAAGCCAGTTCCTGGACACCGCCGGCAAGGGCAAGTTCGCAATGACCCACGTGGTGATCAAGAGCAGCGCTGATCCGGCCGTGCTGGGACAGGGCATCGGGGTGGGCATCAACCAGAAGAACGCCCCGCTCAAGCAGAAGGTCGACAAGATCCTTTGCGATCTGATCGCCGACGGGACGATCAAGGCCTCCAGCGAGAAATGGTTCGGCGTCGATCTGTCGAACTATCAGGCCTGCAAATAACTCCGTATCCCCGGGCTGGCGGCCGCACGTCCCAGCCTGTTTCCCGCCATGCATCCATCCCTGATTGACATCCTGGGCGCCGGCTGGGGCGGCATGCTGCTGCGCGGCGCCGGCATGACGGTGTTCATCAGCCTGTGCGGCATCAGTCTGGGCATGGCGATCGGGGTTGCGGGCGCCACGCTGAAAACCAGAGGCAACATTCTGGTTCGCGGTTCGGTCGCCGTCTATACCCTGATCGTTCGCAGCGTGCCGGAGCTATTGATCATCTACCTGCTGTTTTTCGGAACCGTGGGGCTGGCCTCCGGCGCTGCCGACTGGCTGGAGTGGGACGACCTGACGAGCACGGTCTTTCCGGTGCTGGTCGGGATCCTCGCCATCGCCCTGATCTCGGGATCGTACAGCGTTGAGGTTTTTCGGGGGGCCTTCAAGGCGATCGACCCCGGCCAGCTCGAA
>DATNAI010000272.1:0-4047 GCA_035572875.1 Castellaniella sp.
AGAGCCATCACATGATGCTCTACGGTATTTGCCCGAAGTGCCAGGCCGCCAAGAAAGCCTGATTCGAAGCTGATGTCGGCGTGGCCCGCAGCGGGTAACCGGCACCAGACAACCGGCGGCACACAGCAGCCGGTCGACCTCAGCCGCCGGTCCGGCACACGAAATCCCTAAACCGCGGACAGTTTCAGCATCTCCCGGGCATGGTCGCGGGTTGCGGCCGTCATCTTCAGGCCCCCCAGCATGCGGGCGATTTCGTCCACGCGGCTGTCGTCGGGCAGGTCGCGAATGGAAGAGGCCGTCCGTCCCTGATGCGTCGTCTTGCTGACCTGGAAATGGTGGCTCGCGCAGGCCGCGACCTGGGGCAGGTGGGTCACGCATAGCACCTGATGGCGCCGGCCCAGCTGCCGAAGCAAGCGCCCGATGACCTCCGCGACGGCGCCGCCGATGCCGGCGTCCACCTCGTCGAAAATCAACGTGGGCACGCGCGCCGCCTGGCTGGCGATGACCGACAGGGCAAGCGAGATGCGGGCCAGTTCGCCTCCCGAAGCGATGCGGGCCAGCGGACGAGGTGTGACGCCCGCGTGGCCGGATACCAGGAACTCCACTGTTTCCATGCCGTGCGCGGACGGTTTGCAGGGTTCGAGTGCCACCTGGAAGCTGCCGCCCTTCATGGAAAGCGACTGCATGGCTTCGCTGACCTGGGCCGATAGCCGCTGGGCAGTGGCGTTGCGGGCGGCGGTCAACGCCGTTGCCCGGATCCGGTAATCGGCCTCCGCGCGTTCGCAGGCCTGTGCCAGCGCCTGTAGATCGCGGCTCGCCTCGATCTGTTGCAACTGGGCCCGCAGCGTTTCGTGATGGTGTGGAAGGTCCTCGGGCTCGATGCGAAACCGCCGGGCCGCCTCGAACAGGTGGCTCATCCGCGTTTCGGCCTGCGCCAATGCGTCGGGGTCCAGTTCCAGGCGGTCGGCATAGGCGTTCAGTCCCGAGACCGTCTCGCTGCAGAGGATCTGGGCGGATTCCATGGCCTGGCAGTGCTCGGCCAGCCCCGGGTCGTGGCGAACCAGCGACTGCAACGCCTGGTGGGCGGCCCGCAGCGCCAGGATGGCCGAGCCGGATTCGCCGTCCAGCGCCTCGACGGCCTGGTGCGCGCCCGAGAGCAGCGCTTGGGCGTGGGCCATGCGGGATTGTCGTGTGCAAAGGTCGGCCCATTCTTCGGGCTGCGGCGCCAGTTCGTCCAGAAAGGCCACGTCCTGGGTCAGGCGGTCCATGAGGGCTGTCTGGTCGGCTGCCTGGGATTGCGCCTTTTCCAGCGCTGCCCGGGCATCGCGCCACTGGGCCCACGCCTGTTCGAGCGCCGCAGCCTGGTCGGCATGGCCGCCCTGTGTGTCGAGCAGGGCGCGCTGCCGTACCGGCTCGAGGAGGCTCTGGTGCGCGTGCTGCCCGTGAATGTCGACCAGCAGCGTGCCCAGGTCGCGAAGCTGGGTGAGGGTGGCTGGCTGTCCGTTGATGTAGGCCTTGCTGCGGCCTTGCGTGTCGATGACGCGCCGCAGGATGACTTCGGGGCCGTCCAGCGACTGTTCGGCCAGCCAGTCGGTCGCCACCCGGGGGGCCTCGAAAACGGCGCTGATGTCGGCGCGGGCGGCGCCTTCGCGCACCAGCGTCGGGTCGCCCCTGCCGCCGAGGGCGAGCGACAGGGCGTCGATCAGGATCGACTTGCCCGCCCCGGTTTCCCCTGAGAATACCGTGAACCCCGTTTCGAAGCCGAGCTCGGCCTGATCGACGATGACGAAGTCGTGGATGTGCAGGGCGCGCAGCATGGATGTCAGTCCGGTTCGTCCCAGGGGTGCAGCATGCGGTTCCAGTTCAATTTGCTGCGCAGGGTGGCGAAGTAGCTGTAGCCCTGGGGATGCAGGAAGCGAACCCGGTAGGGGCTGCGCCGCACGTCGATGCGGTCGCCTTCCTGGCAGTTGGACAGGGCCTGCATGTCGAAATGCACGCTCGCGCCCGATTCGACGCGGCCCAGCGCCAGGATGGTGATGCTGAGCACGCTGTCCGCCGGGAGGGTAATGGGCCGGTTGGACAGTGTCTGGGGTGCCACCGGGACCAGTACCAGGGCGGGAACCTGCGGATGCAGGATCGGTCCGCCCGCCGACAGCGCGTAGGCGGTGGAGCCGGTCGGCGTCGCAATGATCAGGCCGTCGGCCCGCTGGCTGTGCATGAAGGCGCCGTTGCATTCCACGCGCAGTTCGATCATGCCGCCGCGCCCCGCGCGGTTGATGATGACGTCATTCAGCGCCATGCCCGAGAAGATCTGTTGACCCCCGCGCATGACCCGGCCTTCCAGCAGGATGCGCTCGTCCTGGACGAAGGCGCCGTTCAGCACGCTGGTGATGGCCTCGGCCGCGCTGTTCAGCGGGATGTCGGTGATGAAGCCCAGGCGCCCGTGGTTGATGCCGATCATCGGCACGTCCGTGGTGGCCAGTTGGCGCGCGGCCGCCAGCATGGTGCCGTCGCCGCCCATGATCACCGCCAGATCCGCGCGCGTGCCGATCTGCTGGAAACTGGCCTGTTCGAAATCGGTCACGCCGGTGCGGTGACCGGTTTCGGCCTCGATGAGGACCGTGCATCCGGCGCTTTGCAGGACATTGCCCAGCCGCCGCAAGGGTGCGTCCATGCCGCTGTCCTGGTGCCGACCGACCAAGGCGACCGTGTGAAAGTGCATGGGGAGGGGTACCTCGAGCAAATGATGGAATAATAGGGGACTATCCGATTATAGGGGGATGGTTGCAGCCTTGTCGGGGTCGCCGCGCTGCAAATATCCTGCACAGTGGATGAACGGTCATGGATGATAGAGCCAAGGCATTGCTCAAGGCGCTGGTGGAGCGTTACATCGCGGACGGACAGCCGGTGGGTTCGCGCACCCTGTCGAAAGTCTTCGATCTGTCGCCTGCCACCATCCGCAACGTCATGTCGGATCTCGAGGACCTCGGGCTGATTCATAGTCCGCACACGTCGTCCGGCCGGATCCCCACGCCCCGCGGCTATCGGCTTTTCGTCGATAGTCTTCTGACGGTGCGGCCTTACGAACTCAGCCCGGATTTGCAAATCGCCGATTGCCTGCCGGCGGCCGAACCGGGGCGCGCGGTGATGGCGGCGGCGTCGCTGTTGTCCAATCTGTCGCAATTCGCGGGCGTGGTGCTGACCCCCAAGCGGACACAGGTCTTCCGGCATATCGAATTCATCCGCCTGTCGGACAAGCGCGTGCTGCTCATCATCGTGACGCCCAATGGCGATGTGCAGAACCGCATTCTGTTCGTCCCGCGCGAGTACACCGAAGTGGAGCTCCTCGAGGCCTCCAATTTCTTCAATCATCACTTTTCGGGCCGGTCCTTCCATGAAGTGCGGATCGCGCTGGCCGCGGAACTGGCCTCGCTGCGGTCCGACATCTCGCGTCTCATGCAGCAGGCGGTGGAAGCGGGCATCGGCACGCCGGACACGGTCGACGAATCGGTGGTCATTTCCGGCGAAGGCAAATTGCTGGACATTTCGGAGATGACGGCTGACATGGCGCGGTTGCGGCGGCTGTTTGCGCTGTTCGAGCAGAAGACGGACCTGCTGCACCTGCTGGACGTCTCCAGCCAGGCCCAGGGCGTTCAGATCTATATTGGCGGGGATTCACGCCTGGTGCCGCTCGAAGACGTGTCCGTGATCACCGCACCCTACAAGGTCGACGGCCAGGTGGTGGGAACGCTGGGAGTGATCGGTCCGACCCGCATGGCGTACGAGCGCGTCATTCCCATCGTGGATATCACCGCCCGCATGCTGTCCAATGCGCTGGGGCATGCGGCTTCCTGACGGGGTGGCTGCTGGATTCCTGCCGGTGCGTCATGTTTTTCCCCCTCTTTTGAATCGTGAGTCTATCAATTCATGAATCGCTTCTTGCCGGAGCCTGCCGATCCGCAGGCTCTGAATCCGGATGGGCCTGCGCCCGAGCGCGGGCCGCTGGGCGTGATGCTGGTGAATCTGGGCACCCCCGATGCCGCCACA
>DATNAI010000273.1:0-5336 GCA_035572875.1 Castellaniella sp.
TGATCAAGGCGGCCGGCGGCGGCGGGGGGCGCGGCATGCGGGTCGTTTATACCGAGGCGGCCCTGCTCACATCGGTGGCCATGACGCAGACTGAGGCGGGGGCGGCCTTCAACAACTCCGAGGTCTACCTGGAAAAGTTCCTCGAGAACCCGCGCCACATCGAAATCCAGGTCATGGCCGATGGCGAAGGCAAGGCCGTCTGGCTGGGCGAGCGTGATTGCTCCATGCAGCGCCGCCACCAGAAGATCATCGAAGAAGCGCCGGCACCCGGCATCGACCGCGCCCTGATCGAACACATCGGCGAACGCTGTGCCGAGGCCTGCCGCCAGATGCGCTACCGTGGCGCCGGCACGTTCGAGTTCCTGTACGAGAACGGCGAGTTCTTTTTCATCGAGATGAATACCCGCATCCAGGTCGAACACACCATCACCGAGATGATTACGGGGCTGGATCTGGTCCAGTGGCAAATCAAGATCGCCGCTGGCGAAAAGTTCACGTTGCGCCAGCGCGACGTCCATCTGCGCGGACATGCGATCGAGTGTCGGATCAATGCCGAGGACCCGCACAAGTTCACGCCCAGCCCGGGCAAGGTGACCAACTGGCACGTCCCGGGCGGCCCTGGCATCCGTGTCGATTCCCATGTATTCACCGGCTACACGGTGCCGCCGTACTACGACTCGCTGATCGCCAAGCTCGTGGCCTATGGCGACGATCGCGAGCATGCGCGCATGCGCATGGACATCGCCCTGTCCGAAATGATCGTCGAGGGCGTGAAGACGAACATCCCGCTGCACCGCGAGCTGCTGCAGGATACCAACTATATTGCAGGGGGTACCAGCATCCATTATCTGGAACACAAGCTGGCCCAGCAGAACGCCTGAGATCCATCATGCGCGAGTTGGTACTGAGTTGTACGGAAAATCAGGCAGAGGTTTGGTCCGATGCGCTGCTTGAAGCGGGGGCGCTCTCCGTGTCGGTCGAAGACGCGGATGGCGACACCAGCCAGGAGCGGCCGCTTTTCGGCGAGCCTGGTTCCGAGCCGGACGTCCTGGCCTGGCGGCGCAATCGGCTGGCCGCGCTGGTGGCCGATGGGGAAGATCCCGCCCATCTCGTGGCGGCATTGGCCCAGTCTGTTTCTGTCGCTTTGGACGCGATCGACTGGTCGGTCCGTGACGTCCCGGATGCCGACTGGGTGCGGCTGACGCAGGCGCAGTTCGGCCCCATTGCCGTCGGAAAGCGCATCTGGATCGTGCCAAGCTGGCACCGGGACGATGCCGGGGTGCCGGCGGCGGCCGATCATCCCGGCATCGTGCGCATCGAACTGGATCCGGGTCTGGCCTTTGGCACCGGCAGCCACCCGACGACCCACCTGTGCCTGGAGTGGCTGGCGGGGAACCTGCAGGGTGGCGAAACCGTGCTGGATTACGGCTGCGGGTCGGGTATTCTGTCCATTGCGGCCCGCCTGCTGGGCGCCGGGATCACCTGGGCGGTGGACATCGACGAGCAGGCTGTGACGGCGACGCGGCAGAATGCGGCGGTCAATGGAGTGGCGGTGTCCGCCAGCCTGCCCGACGGGCTGCCCGCGGGGACTAGCGAACTGGTGGTCGCCAATATCCTGTCCAACCCGCTGAAGGTCCTGGCTCCGATGCTGTCGTCCCGTGTGGCCGCAGGTGGCCGCCTGGTACTGTCGGGAGTACTTGAGCGCCAGGCGGACGAAGTTGCCCTGGCCTATGCGCCATGGCTCCCATTGAATGTCTGGGCGGCCCGTGACGGCTGGGTATGTCTGGCCGGGCGCAAGCCGGCTTGAGAGGACGCATGGATCTGACCACACGCTGTCCGAAATGCGGCACGGTCTTTCAGGCCAGCCTGTCGGATCTGCAGCTTCGCAAGGGCTACATTCGGTGTGTGCAGTGTTCGCATATTTTCGACGGATATGCCGAAGTGGTGCAGGACCTCGCACGGGGTGGATCGGTGCGGTCTCCTTCCCCGGCAGACCCTGAAGATTATCTGGGTCCGGACGTGTCTCGGCCGGACACCGGGCCCGTGCTCGAACCTCCGGCAGCCGGGCCCATCCAGAGCGAGTCGGCGCCCCACGTCATCCGCGCGGGGCGTCCCGCGTCTCAAGGCGCGGTCCGCTCCCGGCCCGAGTTCACGGTCGGCGTCGCGCCCTGGCCGGACGACGGGCGTTCGCGGCCTGCCGCCTGGGATGAACCGCATGTGGGCTTCGGCGCGGCGCCCGTGGCGGGAGACGAGCCTGCGGATTGGGCGGACGTACCGGCCTCGCCGGCTTCGCCCGAGGCCATCGTGGTCGAGGCGCACCCCGGCTATCGTGGTTCCGGAGGCTCAGCTGCGGCATTGCTCGACCGTGATCCGGAATCGCGTGGCGCCTGGCGCGGCATGGTGCGTTTCCTGGGGTGGCTGTTGCTGGGCCTGCTTGGTGTGGCGTTCGTCGCGCAGCTTGCCTACGTCTATCGCGGGCAGATTGCCCAGTTCGCGCCGCAGATCCGGCCGTGGCTGGAGCAGGCGTGCGGGCCTTTGCACTGCCGCGTGCCCTATGCGCGCAATATCGGCCAGATCTCCGTGACGGGCTCGGCGCTGCAGGTTGCCGATGCTCCGCCGGGCTCCGCACCCCCGCCCGCGGCTGCGACGCGCGGGACAGGTGCCGGCACGCCCCAGCCGATTCAGCATTTCGTGCTGCAGGTCACGCTTCGCAACCAGCTCGACCGGCCCCAGGAGTGGCCGACCCTGGTGCTGGATTTGAAGGACGGGTCGGGGGCGCTGCTGGTGCGGCGCAATCTGAGTCCTGCTGAATATCTGGGCCCCGCCATGACGGGCCGGCCGTTTGCCGCGAGCAGCGAGGCATTGCTGCGTATTCCGCTGGCGCTGGAAGGTGTCAGGATCAACGGCTATCAACTGGATCTGTTTTTTCCCTGAGGTGTGCATGTCCAAGGAAGTGCTCGTTTGCGGCTCCATTGCGTTCGATTCCATTGCTGTGTTCGAGGGCCGGTTTGGGGACCATATCCTGCCCAACAACCTGAAATCCCTGAGTGTCTCGTTCTTCGTGCCGTCGCTGCGCAAGGAATACGGGGGCTGTGCCGGCAATATCGCCTACAACCTCAGCCTCCTGGGCGAGCATCCGATTCCGGTAGGGACGGTGGGCCAGGACGCGGAGGACTATCTGCTGCGCATGCGGAACATGGGAATCGATACCCGCCTGGTCCGGGTGCTGAATGACGCCTATACGCCGCAGTGCTACATCACCACTGATCTGGACGGCAATCAGATTGCGTCGTTTCATCCGGGCGCCATGCTGAGGTCGGCGGAAAACGATCTGACCGGGCAGACAGCGGCCTGGGCGATCGTGTCTCCCGATTCCAAGGACGGCATGTTCGCGCATGCCCGGCGCTTGCATGCTGGCGGCATCCCCTTCGTGTTCGATCTGGGTCAGGCGATGCCGTTGTTCGATGGCGATGATCTGCGCCGCATGTTGGGCCTGGCATCCATCCTGACCGCCAACGACTATGAGGCCAGCGTGATCGTGGATCGGTTGGGCGAACCGATAGAATCCATTGCCAGCCGGCTGGAAGCCGTGGTGGTGACGCGGGGCGGCGAGGGCGCGAGCCTGTACACCGCGGCCGGACGTACGGACATCGCGCCCATGCCGGTGGACCACGTGGTGGATCCCACGGGATGCGGCGATGCGCACCGCGCCGGGCTGCTGTACGGTCTGGTCCATGACTGGTCGCTCCAGGACGCCTGCTGTTTGGCGAACATCATGGGCGGCTTTAAAATCGGCAGTGAGGGGCCGCAGAACCATCATCCGTCGCGTGCCGATGTGGCTGCGGCGTTGCAGGCTCATTATGCGGTCAATGCCCGTTTTTCGGCCTGACCTTCCCTTTTGTTTCCCAGGAGACCCCATGGCGATCCCCACCGTTTTCTTGTCTTCGTCGCGCGTGCTGCGCATGCTCGCCACCGCTGGATTGTCGGCGTCGGTCCTGGTGCTGGCAGGCTGCGCCAATCAGTCGGCGTCGGGTTCCGTGTACACCTACGGCCAGGCTCAGCAGGAACAGATCGTGCGCTATGGCACGGTCGTGTCGGTACGTCCGGTCGTCATCCAATCCAACCAATCCTCGGGTGTGGGTGCCGTGGGGGGCGCCGCCCTGGGCGGCGTCGCAGGTAGTGCCATCGGCGGCGGGCGTGGCCAGATCCTGACGACGATCGGGGGCGCGCTGCTGGGTGGCCTGGCGGGCAACGCCGTCGAAAACCAGGCGGGCAAGACCCAGGGCCTGGAAGTCACCGTGCGCCTGGATAACGGCGAGACCCGCGTGATTGCGCAGGCCAACGATATCCGGCTGGGCGCCGGGCAGCGTGTCCAGGTCATCAGCGGCGGCGGACCGACGCGGGTCGTGCCGATGTGACGGGGGCGCACGCCTTCGAGGCACCTGGCCATCGTGCCGGGTTTTTTTGAATGCGCTGCGCCGACCCGGCCGTCAAACCCCGAAGGTCGAGAATGCCAGATGGTTCAGAACCATCATCAGCACCTGCGCAACGACCAGCAGGATCAGCGGAGAAAAATCGATCCCGCTCGTGCGCGGCATGGCTCGGCGGATCGGATCCAGCAACGGAGCCGTCAGGGTGTAGAGCACCGGCATGATGGGCGAGAGCGGGTTGATCCAGGACAGGATGGCCTGGATCAGCGTGATCCAGACGATGACGTTGAAAAGCCATTTCAGGCTGATCAGCAGACCCGTCAACAGCAATGGCACGATGGCCGATGTCGAGGGCAGCAGGCCACCCATGGCCAGCAGCCAGGTCAGTGTCAGGTAGACGATCGCCGAGATCCAGCAGGCCAGGATGCTGGGCCAGTCAACGCGCCCGCTGGCCGGCACCACATGGCGAATGGGCTGCACCAGCCAGTCCGTGACGCGCAGGACGGCCTGGGAATAAGGATTGAAGGGGTGCAGCCGGATGGCGTAGATCCAGGCCCGCAGAATCAATGCGATTCCAAAGAGCTGGAAGACAATGTCGATCAGGAAGAGAAGGATGTTCTGTACCATGCGGTGCTCGCGCCACTGAGTGGGCCGGCGTCCCCCGGAAGCGGGAGTGCAGTCTGGCGGCATCGTGCGTGCGCACGGCGTCGGCAAGCCCTGGCCGGAATGTGCGCCTATTGTCGCATTCAGTAAAACGGCCCGGCAAGTTGCCGGGCCGTGTGGCCAATGGGCGAGCCCGGAATCAGGGCCGCTTGTTGACCGGGAACGGCCATGGGGAGCCCGCGGGGTTCGTATCCGTGCGGGCCTCCGGGGCCGGGGTTGCAGGTTTCACGGCGGCCTTTTTGG
>DATNAI010000274.1:0-3909 GCA_035572875.1 Castellaniella sp.
CCATCAGGATCGACGCCCCGTGAAAGCCGCCTGTCCATTGATGCAGCAGCCCTATCAACAACGGTCCCAGGCACGCCAGGAGATAGCCGCTGGTCTGCGACATGCCTGACAGGTGCGCGGCGACGTGGGAATCCCGTGACCGCAACACGATCAGCATCACCGCAAGCGCAAACATGCCGCCTTGGCCGATGCCCTGGAGGAAAGCCAATGGCCAGACCAGCGACAGTGGCCCCACCGTCATGCCGATCAGCGACAGGGTTGCGATCAGCGTCAGCAGGACCGCAAGCAGGCGCTGATCCCGGAAGCGGCCTGCCAGGATCGGGACCAACAAACAGGAGAGAACCTGTACCACGATGGAAATCGAGGTCACCAGGCCAGCTTCCGTGCCGCTCAGCCCACGATCCCGCAGAATCGGCGCCATCCAGCCCATGACGCTATAGGCCAGGGCGGACTGCAGCCCCATGAATACCGTGACGGCCCACGCCAGGCCGTCACGATACAAGCCGCGCACTGGCAGGATGCGCTGGACGCTGCTCGTGCCGGAATTCCCGGCGCAGGCAGCCACAGGCGCCCAGGCGAGCAGTGCGAGAAGGGCGGGAATCGCCCACAGCGCCAGGCCGCCGGCCCAGCTCAGACCCAGACCGTGCACCAGCGGCAGTGTGGCAGCGGCGCCCAAGGCGGCTCCGCCGACCAGACTCATGGTGTAGAGGCCCGTCATCAGGGCGGCATGGGACGCGTAGTCGCGCTTGACCAGGCTGGGCAGCAGGACGTTGCCGAGTGCGATGCCGGCGCCTGCCAGCGCCGTCCCCGTAAACAGCCCCGCGACGCCTATGGAACCGCGTAGAGCCGTCCCCAGCCAAATGCAAATCAGAACCAGAAACAGCGTGCGCTCGATGCCGATGCGCCAGGCCAGGCGAGGGGCGAGCGGGGCGAACAGCCCCATGCACAGGACCGGCAGCGTTGTCAGGTAGCCCGCCTGTGCGTTGTTCAGGCCGAGTCCTCGTGTCAGGTCGGGCAGCAGCACCGACATGCTGGAGAACAGCGGGCGGAGGTTGGCCGCCAGCAGCAGCAGGCTGGCTGCTGTCAACCAGAACGCGAGACGCGCAGGGTGTCGGCCGCCACTCATGCCCGGGCTTGGTGCTGTCGCATATCAGGCAACAGGAAGGCGGCTAGACCGAGCAATGGCAGGAATGCGCAGACGTGGTAGACGAAGGTAATGCTGGTCGCGTCGGCCAGCTTGCCGAGGATGGCTGCGCCAATCCCGCCCAGACCGAACGCCAGACCAAAGAACAGGCCGGAAACGGTGCCCGTCTTGCCTGGCATGAGTTCCTGCGCGTAGACGATGATGGCCGGGAAAGCCGATGCGATCATGAAGCCGGCGCAAAAGACCAGGATCAGCGTCCATTGCAGACTGGCGTAGGGCAGAATCAGCGAAAAGGGCGCCGTGCCAAGAATGGACCATAGGATGACGCGCTTGCGGCCCAGATGGTCGCCGATCGGCCCGCCCACCAACGTCCCGATCGCCACGCCGGCGAAGAAGACGAAAAGGGCGTATTGAGCCTGCTGGATGCCCAGTGCGAAGCGCTCCATCAGGAAAAAGGTGAAATAGCTGCCCAGGCTGGCCAGATAGAAGTATTTGCTGAAGAGCAGCACCATCAGCACGCTCATGGCGCGGCGAACTTCGCGGCTGCCCAGGCCGTTATCGGTCCTGCGCAACGAACTGCGCCCGCGCGCGCCGTTCAGGTTGGCTGCATACCAGCGGCTGACGCCCACCAGGATGCAGATTCCGACCAGCGCCGCCAGCGCCACCCAGGCGACGCTGCCTTGACCGTGCGGCACGACGAGGAGGGCGGCGATGAGCGGTCCGATTGAGGTTCCCACGTTGCCCCCGACCTGGAAGAGGGCCTGCGCCAATCCCGGATGCCCGGAAGAAGCCATGCGCGCCACGCGCGATGATTCCGGATGAAATACGGACGACCCCGCACCCACCATCATGGCAGCCAGCAGGACGGCCGGGAAACTGCCCGCCAAGGACAGCAGAATCAGCCCGCAGCACGTCGAACTCATGCCCACCGGCAGCGAATACGGTAGCGGGCGCCGGTCGGTATAGCGCCCCACCAGGGGCTGAAGCAGCGACGCCGAGAACTGGTAGGCCAGCGTGATGAAGCCGACCTGGACGAAACTGAGATCGAAGTTTCCCTGGAGGACCGGATAAATCGCCACCAGCACCGACTGCATCATGTCGTTGATCATGTGGGTCGCGCTGATGGCGCCCAGTACCCGGAAGGCGACGCCCTCCTGATGGGGCGTCGCGCGCCCAGGCGTTGGTGGCAGCGCGGCCCCAGGGTCCTGGGCAAGACTGTCTTTCATGGTTCCGAACGGGCAAATGGCGTTGAGGGGATTGTACGCTGTGGTCCGCACGTCCGCGGCTTTGGGCTACTCGATGTTCTGCGCCTGCTCGCGCATTTGTTCGATCAGGAGCTTCAGGTCGATGGCGGCTCGCGTGACGCTCAGCGAAGCCGCCTTGGATCCCAGTGTGTTGGCCTCGCGGTTCATCTCCTGGAACAGAAAATCCAGCCGCTTGCCGCTGCCGCGCGAATGCTGGGAACGGGGATCGGACAGGATGCCCTCCAGCTCCTGCAGATGAGAACGCAGGCGTGTGAGCTCCTCGGCGACGTCCACCCGCAATCCGAAGAGACTCGCTTCCTGTGCGATGCGGGCGGTGAGCTCGGCGCCGCTGATCGACGAGAAGCCATCGGGGCTCGCAGCCAGCAAGGCCTCGCGCAGCCGCTGCGCCACCCGCTCCTGGTGTTGGACCACCAGCGACGGCAGCTCGGCATCCACCTGATCGACGATGCGACGAACGGATGCGGCCAGTTCGAGCATGGCCTGAGCCAGGCGCGCGCCTTCGCGTTCCCGGTTGTCCGAGAATTCGCCCAGCGCCTGGGTGCAGGCCCGCTCGCACAGCGGCAGCCAGACCTCTGGATCGAGGCCGCTGCGCAAGGTGCCTTCGCGCGGCAGGTCGGCCAGGGAAGGGGCCGGGATGTCGGGGATGATCGCCCTGGCCTGGGCGAGCTGCTGAGACAATGAGCGCAGCCCCTGGAGATCAAAAGGACGCAGTCCCTGGGTTTCGGGCACGGCGTAGCTCAGTTTCAGCTCGATCTTCCCTCGGACCACGTGCTGGCCCAGCAATTCCCGGATCCGCGATTCGGCGAAGCGCAGGTCTTCCGGCACGCGCAGATTCAGGTCCAGATAGCGATTGTTGACGCTGCGGATCTCCGCACTCAGCGCGCCAGCTTCGGAGTCCAGGCGGCTTGCGCCGAATGCGGTCATGCTGCGGATCATCGGGCTGGCCTCGCGTTGTTCTCTACAATAGAGCCGTATTGTAGTCTGCCGTTTTTCTGGAAAAACCCTATGTCTGAAGCTTTTTCTCCACGGAGCGGATACCGCCCCAGCGGGCGCTCTGTGGATGCCTTGCGCTCGGCCCAGCTTGTCACGGGCTATACCCGCCATGCCGAGGGCTCCGTGCTCGCCTGCATGGGCGACACAAAAGTCCTTTGCAATTGCAGTGTCCTGGATCGGGTGCCGCCCTTTCTCAAAGGGCAGGGAAAAGGCTGGGTGACGGCCGAGTATGGAATGCTGCCCCGCGCCACCCATACGCGGGGGGACCGTGAGGCCGCGCGCGGCAAGCAAAGCGGCCGCACGCAGGAAATCCAGAGGTTGATCGGCCGCAGCTTGCGGGCCGTCTTCGACCTGTCGCTGCTGGGCGAGCGTACGCTGCAGATCGATTGCGATGTGCTGCAGGCCGACGGTGGAACACGCTGCGCCAGCATTACCGGCGCCTGGGTGGCAGCCGCTCTGGCCGTACGCACCTTGAGACACCAGGGCGGGCTGGCCGCCGACCCGCTG
>DATNAI010000275.1:0-13575 GCA_035572875.1 Castellaniella sp.
CGTCGTTGATGCCGTCGCCCACCATGCCGACCACGGTGTCGGGCCCCGACAATTGCTGGATGGCTTGCAATTTGTCCTCCGGAAGCAGGTTGCCCTGGGCGCGCGTGACGCCTGCGGCCTGCGCGATGGCCGCTACCGTATGCGGGTTGTCGCCGGAGAGCATGGCGGTCTGTACGCCCAGGGCATGCAGATCCCGGATTGCGGCCGCACTTTCCGGTTTGATGGTGTCTGCGACGGCGTAGAGCGCGAGTACCGACGTGGTGTCAGAGAGCAGCACGACGGTGCGCCCCTGAGCCTCCAGTGTTTCCAGTGCCTGTTCCAGCGCCGGCGAGCATAGGCCCCGCTCGTGGACGAGCCTGTGGTTGCCCAGCAGGTAAGGGTGCCCGTCCACGACGCCCCGGACCCCCCGGCCGGCCAACGCCTGGAATTGCGAGGGCGCCTCGGCCGATGTCTGGCCCAGTCCGCGGGCAATGGCTTGCGACACCGGGTGGTCCGAGTGTCGCGCCAGCACGGCCGCCAGCCTGTCGCACTGCGCGGCGTCCAATGGACCTAGCGGTCGGCAGTCGGTCAGGGTGGGGCGGCCTTGTGTCACGGTACCTGTCTTGTCCAGCGCCAGCCAGTGCAGCCGATGGCCGCGCTCAAGATGGGTGCCGCCCTTGATCAGGATGCCATGGCGCGCGGCGGCCGCCAGCCCGCTGACGATAGCGACCGGCGTGGAAATCACCAGCGCGCAGGGGCACGCAATCACCAGAAGGACCAGCGCCCTGTACACCCAGTCGTACCAGCCCCCGAAGCCGGCGAGCGGGGGTGCGATTGCGATGATCAGCGCAAACAGCACGACCACAGGCGTGTAGATTCGGGCAAACTGGTCCACGAATCGCTGGGTGGGTGCGCGTGAAGCCTGGGCGGTCTCGATGGAACGGATGGTGCGGGCCAGTGTCGATGCGCTGACGGGTGACGAGACGCGGTATTCGATTGTACCGGTGGTGTTGATGGTGCCTGCGTAGACGGCGTCGCCCACCGCCTTGTCGACAGGCAGGCTTTCGCCGGTGATGGGCGATTGATCGATGGCCGAGTGGCCCGAGACGATCTCGCCGTCGAGCGCGATGCGTTCTCCGGGGCGGGCGCGCACTTCTGCGCCCGCTGCCACGTCAGCTGCCGGCATGACGATCCATTGGCCATCGGGCTGTCGGACCGTGGCATGGTCCGGCGCCAGTTGCATCAGGTCGCCAATGGCGTGGCGGGCTCGGGCCAGCGACCGCTCCTCGATGCGTTCGGCGACGGTGAACAGCACCATGACCATGGCGGCCTCGGCCCATTGCCCCAGGATCAGGGCGCCCGTGACGGCAATGCTCATGAGCGCGTTGATATCCAGCCGGCCGTGGCGGATGGCGATCCATCCCTCGCGGTAGGTCCCCAATCCGCAACCGGCAATGGCCAGCACGGCCAGGGCGGCCGGAACCCAGTCCGGCGCGGTCAGCCAGTGCGCCGCTTCGGCTGCGACGGCTGCGGCACCGGCCAGCGCCATCAGCGGCCAACGCGTTGGGGCGGGGTGCGCATGATCGTGTTCATTGCCGTGTTCATGGCCGTGCCGCCCACTGGGCGCGTGGGGCGCGTGCCCGTCATGATCATTGGCCGGTGCGGGCCCCGCGGTGTGGCACGCGCAAGATTGCGGAGAGGTTTCGAACCCCATGGCGGTTGTCCGGAATACGTTTTATGATGGTATTGAACACCCTGAAGTAACTATAGGGTCAACGTCCGTCTGACCACCGATCCGCTGGGTGCCCCGGTTCGGACGTGGTCGATGGGACCCAGGACACCCCCATGAAAATCGGTGAACTCGCGCGTGCGGCCCGATGCTCGGCCGAGACCATCCGCTTCTACGAAAAGGCCGGGCTGCTGCCCGAGCCTGCCCGCAGCCAGGGCAATTATCGCCAGTATGGCCGGGGCCATCTGGATCGCCTGAGGTTCATCCGGAACTGCCGCAATCTGGACATGGCGCACGATGAGATTCGAGCGCTGCTCGACATGGTGGATCATCCGGCGCGGGACTGCGGCACCATCAACCACCTGCTGGATGAGCACATCGCCCATGTGGACGTGCGCTTGCGCGAACTGGCGGACCTGCGGGCCGAACTCGCGGGTCTGCGGGATCAATGCCATGCGGCTCAGGCCGTGGACGCCTGCGGCATTGTCCGGGGGCTGGCCCATATGAAAACCGCAGCGGCACCGGCGCGGGCCACGCATCTGGGTTGAACCCTGTTCGGGATGCTCCGCGGGCCGGGACAGGCCTGATGGTTCAGACCGGGTCGAAGTGCGTCATGACGTCCAGTACCGGCATATCCGCCATCACCCGCCGGCGGGCCTCGACCGCGATGGCGTGTCCTGCCTCGATGGTGAGCTGGCCGTCCATTTCGATGTCCACTTCCACCCAGATCATGTCGCCCATCTTGCGCGTGCGCAAATCGTGGATGCCGCGCACGCCCGGCGTGCTAAGGATGCGTTCCCGGATGGCGCGCTCGGTGTCGCCGTCGGCAGCCCGGTCCACCAGATCGTTGAAAGCCTGCCAGGAAAACTTCCAGCCCATGCGCATGATCATGAGTCCCACCACCAGTGCGGCCAGGGGATCCGCCAGCGGCAGCCCCGCCAGATTGGTCGCCACGCCCAGTGTCACCACCAGGGAGGAGGCGGCATCCGACCGTGCATGCCAGGCGTTGGCCACCAGCATGGTCGAGCGCACCCGCTCGGCGACTTTCAACAGGTAGCGGAACAGTCCTTCCTTGGCCAGCAGCGCCAGGAGCGCCGTGTACAGCGCCGATACGTGCACCACGGTGATCAGGGTGGGGTCCTCCAGGCGCCGAAGGCTGCCCCACAGCATGCCCGTGCCCACGACCAGCAGCAGGGCGCCGATGCCCAGCGTGGCTGCGGTCTCGAAGCGGAGATGACCATACGGGTGGTCTGCATCCGGCGCCTTGGCGCTATGCTTGTTGGCAAACAGCACCACGGCA
Source organism: Castellaniella sp. (assembly GCA_035572875.1). Taxonomy (GTDB): domain Bacteria; phylum Pseudomonadota; class Gammaproteobacteria; order Burkholderiales; family Burkholderiaceae_B; genus Castellaniella. The sequence continues at coordinate 3,009 of DATNAI010000275.1, forward strand.
TCGGAGACCAGGTCCGACAGCGAATGAATGGCGTCCGCCACCAGCGCCTGCGAGTGTGCCAGCAGACCGATGGTGAGTTGCGCGGCCGTCAGCATGAGGTTCACCCAGACACTCACCCAGGTGCTGCGGCGCGCCGCAGCGTGGCGTTCGGGCGACTCGGCGGGTGAAAGGCTGGTGGGTGGCATGCGAGCAGTATACGGGCAGCGACACCGTGGCTGTGCAGTACACTGCAAGCCTTGTCGGTGATAGAGGCATGGCATCGGGATGCTGATTCCAAGGGCGAACTGGCTGGCGCGGCCGCTGCGCCTGCTGCGCACGTTCTGGCGCGCATTTCCGTGGCACTGGCTGTTTGCCGTGCTCGTGGCCGTGGACGGGTATCTTTTCCTGGACCCCGTGCTGACAAGGCTTTCGGGCCACGGGGCGCTGGATTCTTTGCGTACGCTGGATAGCGAGCAGCTCGCCTCATTTGTGCAGACCGGCGGCATTTCGCAACTCTCGCGCCTGATGCTGGGCCTGGGCGTGCAGGTGATGGCCATCGGCCTGTTCATGCGGGCGCGCCTGGCGTGGGCCATGAGCATCCTGCTGCTGGCCGTCGTGGGCACGTTCTCGTTGTGGCGCGGCCAGGGGCACTTGGGGCTGCTGGTCTACACCGTCGTGCTGGCGGCCATGCTGACGGTCTACTGGCGGCATTTCGACCGGTCCAGCCTGACGGCGGGCAGTCTGTTCGCCATCATCAGCGTCGGCTTCCTGCTGGTGTATTCGGTGTTCGGGGTGCTGTATCTGGGCAACGAATTCAATCCCCCCATTCATGACCCCATCACGGCGTTCTATTTTTCCATCGTCTCCATGTCCACGGTGGGGTATGGGGACATCACGCCGCACACCGGGGCGGCCCGCCTCTTCACGGCTTCCATCATCATTCTGGGAATCACGGTCTTTGCCACCTCCATCAGCGCCGTCGTGGGGCCCCTCATCGGCGGCAACCTGCGGCGCCTGATGCAGGGGCGGATCTCACATGCCATGCGAAAGAATCACATCATCATTGCGGGAGTGAGCCCGCTGGCCCAAAGCGTCTATGGTGCCCTGCGCCAGCGCGGCCACGACGTCACCGTGATCGTCCCCACAGCCGAGCCGCATCCGTATCCGCCGGACGCGGATGTGCTGGTGGGAGATGCGTCGGATGCCGACGTGCTGCTCCAGGCCGGCGCGGCCCAGGCGCGCTACGTCCTGGCGTTGCGCATGGACGATTCCGAAAATGCGTTCATCATCATGGCGGGGCGCGAAGTCGCGGGTCCATCCACCAAGCTGGTGGCGCTGGCGAATTCGTCCGTCCATCTGGCCAAGATTCGCCGCGTCAACCCGGACATCGTGATTTCGCCGCAGATGCTGGGCAGCGAGATCCTGGCACGTACGCTGAGCGGCGAGGCCATCGATGAGGCGATGATCACGCGGCTGTTGTTCGGGGAGAATGCCCCCGAGGGCCAGGCCTGATCGTTCCCGGGCCGCGCTGGAGCGGGGCGGGCCTAGTGAATCCGCATTCCCGGCTGCGCCCCCGGCCATGGTTCCAGCAGGTAGATGCCGGGCTGCGCCTTTTCATCGGCATGGCTGGCCGCCAGCACCATGCCTTCGGACACGCCGAAGCGCATCTTGCGCGGCGCGAGATTGGCCACCAGCACGGTGAGCCTGCCCGCCAGTTCCTCGGGCTTGTAGGACGATTTGATGCCCGAAAACACCTGACGCAGGCGGCCTTCGCCCACGTCCAGTGACAGGCGCAGCAGCTTGCTGGAGCCTTCGACTTCGGTGCATTCCACGATGCGGGCGATACGCAGGTCGATGCGCGCGAAATCGTCGATCCCGATCGTGTCAGCGATGGCCTCGCCGCCGGGGAGGGCCACGGCTGCGGGCTCGGGCGGCTCGAACAGGGCGTCCAGTTGCGCCGGATCCACGCGTTGCATCAGATGCCTGAAGGCAGCAACATGCACGGGCAGATCGTCCGCGTCGGTCCAGCGATACGGGTCACTGCGTCCGAACAGCTCGCGCGCCACGCGTTCGGTCAGTGCCGGCAATACCGGCGAAAGCATGACCGAAAGGGCCTGGAACCCGGCCAGCGCGCGCGAGCAGATGTCCTGCAACGTGGCCTTCTGGGCGGCGTCGGCTTGAGCGATGCCCTTGGCCAGCACCCACGGCTGCGCCGCGTCGAACGCCTGGTTGATCCGGTCGGCTTGGGCCATGATGCGGCGGATGGCCCGGCTATAGTCGCGGTTTTCGAAATCGCCGCGGACCTCGTCGGCCAGCAGGCGGAGCTCGCCGCGCAGGGCCTCCGTGTCGCCGGTGTAGGCCAGCTCGCCGCCAAAGTGGCGGGTAATGAACGGTGTGGCCCGGCTGGCGATGTTGACGTATTTGCCGATCAGATCGCTGTTGACCCGCGCGATGAAGTCCTCGGGATTGAAGTCCACGTCTTCCACGTGGGCGTTGAGCTTGGCGGCGATGTAATAGCGCAGCCATTCCGCGTCCATGCCGATGTCCAGGTATCGCAGCGGCGAGATCCCGGTGCCCCGGCTTTTAGACATTTTTTCACCGCTGACGGTGATAAAACCATGCACATGCAACAGGTCGGGCGTCTTGCGGCCCGAGAATTTCAGCATGGCCGGCCAGAACAATGCGTGGAAGTACACGATGTCCTTGCCGATGAAATGGACCTGTTCGGTCGCGCCATCGGGCGACAGCAGGGCGTCGAAGTCCAGCCCCTGCTTCGCGCAGTAGGCCTTCAGAGAAGCGAGGTAGCCCACGGGGGCGTCCAGCCACACGTAGAAGTATTTTCCCGGCGCGTCCGGGATCGGGATTCCGAAGTAGGGTTCGTCGCGCGAGATGTCCCAATCAGCCAGATTGGCCTGGGCGCCGTCGGCCGTACCCAGCCATTCGCGCGTCTTGGCCAATACTTCGGGCTGCAGCCGCAGACCGCCGTCGGCGCGGGCCCCCGTGGTCCAGTCCTGCAGGAAAGCCACGCAGCGCGGGTCCGAGAGACGGAAGAAGAAATGCTCGGAGCTGCGCAGGACGGGACGCGCTTTCGTCAGGGTGGAATAGGGCTCGATGAGTTCGGTAGGGCGGTACACTGCGCCGCAGACCTCGCACGAATCACCATATTGGTCTTTCGCGTGGCAGCGCGGGCATTCGCCCTTGATGTAGCGATCCGGCAGGAACATGCCCTTCACCGGGTCATAGAATTGCTCGACCTCGTGCCGGTCGATGAAGCCGGCGGCTTTCAGCGCACGGTAAATGCCTTGCGACAGGACCACGTTTTCCGACGTGTCCGTGCTGTGCCAATGATCGAAGCGGATGTGGAAGCCGTTCAGGTATTTCGGACGCTCGGCCGCGTAGCGGGCCACCAGGGCCTGGGGGGTGATGCCCTCGGATTCCGCCTTGAGCATGATGGGCGCCCCGTGCGCGTCGTCCGCCCCCACGAAATGCACCGTGTGGCCCGCCATGCGCATGGCTCGCACCCAGGTGTCGGCCTGGATGTATTCCATGATGTGGCCGATGTGGAAAGAACCGTTGGCGTAGGGGAGGGCGGTGGTGACGAAGATCGTGCGCGGCATGGGACAGGGGTGAGCAGGCAAAAACTCCTATTCTAGGGGATTTCGCGCATCTCGATGTCCACTACGTCCCGGTCGCGCCGGCTGGCGTGTTGCGACCCGGCGCCCCGGTGCCCGGGCATGTTCGGCCTGCGCCGCTCGTCCCAGTAGGCCTTCACGCCAAAGGGCCGCCCTTGAAGGCGCGCCACGATGTACAGCACCCCGATGGCCAACGCCGTCGAAGCCATGAAAATCAGGGCCATGATCACGCCGAAGAAGGCGAGAACCAGGAACAGGGCGGCGCGCAGAGTGTGTTGAATGATGTTCATGTGGCTCTCCTTGCCGTTGAATATCGGTCGCCGCACGGGCGGACCGCCGCGATCTTGTGTCCATATCGGGGTCAATGCAGCGGATTCCAAGGGCGATCCGCTATGCTTTGAGTTTCGAACGATTTCATCCGGATCCCGACATGACTGCCACTATTCAGGACGTCCGCACGGTTTTGTCGCGCGTCGTCGACCCCGAAACGCACAAGACGCTGTCTGTGACCGAGCCCGAACTGCAGATCGTCGCCGCAGGCGACGCTTTCAATATCACTGTAACCCTGGGCTACCCCATATTCAATGGCGCCCAGACGCTGCGGGCGGCGATCGACGCTGCCCTGCAGGCTGCGGGACAGCGTCTTGGGCATCTGGACGTGCAGATGAAAGTGCGCACCCATGCTGTGCAGCGAGGCTTGCGTCCGCTCGATACGGTGCGCAACATCATCGCGGTGGCCTCCGGCAAGGGCGGTGTGGGCAAGAGCACGACGGCCGTCAACCTGGCTCTGGCCCTGCAGGCCCAGGGGGCGCGCGTGGGGCTGCTGGACGCCGATATCTACGGGCCCAGCGTGCCCATCATGCTGGGGCTGTCGGGCAAGCCCAAAAGCGTGGATGGCAAGAGCATGGAGCCTTTGATCGGCCATGGGCTTCAGGCCAATTCCATCGGCTTCCTCATGGATGACGACGGCCCGGCGATCTGGCGCGGGCCCATGGTGACGCAGGCGCTCACGCAGTTGCTTTCACTTACGAACTGGAACGATTTGGACTACCTGATAGTGGACATGCCGCCGGGAACCGGCGATATTGCCCTGACGATGGCGCAGAAGGTCCCCCTGACGGGAGCGGTGATCGTGACCACTCCGCAGGACCTCGCGCTCGCCGATGCCCGCAAGGGCCTCATCATGTTCCAGAAGGTGGATGTCCCGGTGTTGGGGATCGTTGAAAACATGTCGGTGCACGTGTGCTCGAACTGCGGGCACGTCGAACCTATTTTTGGACAGGAAGGTGGTCGGCACCTGGCCGCCAACTATCATTTGCCCTACCTCGGGGCGTTGCCTCTGCAGCTCGACATCCGCGAGGAAACCGATTCCGGGCGGCCCAGTGTGGTGGCCTCCCCGGCCGGCAAGGCCGCGCAGCTCTACCATGAGATTGCCCACCAGCTTGCCATTCACGTGGCGGGCCAGCCGCTGGACGACTCCGGCACGAAGCCGCGCGTAGTGGCTCGCAAGTCCTGATGCTGTGGCGAGGCGTTGCCTTCCTGTGCTGCGTCGCGCTTTCCATGACGCAGTCCGCGCAGGCAGCGCCTCCCCAGGTGATCATCGACCCTGGAGGCGCGCCTCCCAAGGTGCTACGAGACATTACCGCTGCGGTGGGCGCGATCACGCGTCTGACGCAGGACCAGGACATACGCGAGGTTTCGCGCCTGCGCCGTCGCGCCCGGGACGCCGCGGTGGCCGCCCTGCAGACCCAGGGGTACTTTGCCGCCAAGGTCACCCTCGACGCCGAGCCGGGCGGGCCGGGTGAAGGCGAGTTCTGGAACATCACGATCGATCCGGGCGAGCGCACTCAAGTCCGACAGCTTGGTCTGACCTTCAGCGGCGCGATCACGGGCGACGCCTACGCTTCGCGCCGCGAGCGCTTGCGGCAAAGCTGGCTGCTCAAGCCCGGCATGCCATTCATCAATGACGACTGGAGCAAGGCCAAGTCCGATCTCCTATACGACGTGACGTCCGAGGACTTTTATTTCGGACGCGCTGACGAGACACGCGCCGAGGTGGACCCCGTGCAGGCGCAGGCCAGCCTTCAAGTCGATGTGAACAGCGGCCCCCCGGTGCGCCTGGGCGAACTGGAAGTCATCGGCTTGAAGCGCGTGCCTGAATCGCTGATTCGGCGCTATGTTCGCTACGCTCCTGGGGACCCGTACAACAGGAAGCAACTCGAGGATTGGCAGCAGGCCCTGCAATCCACGACCTTCTTTCGCGGGGCGTTCGTGACGCTGGACGACGGCACCACCCAGCCTGCCGGCCAGGCACAGACGGCGGCCAGACCGCGCAAGGCCGTGGAGGCAGCTCGCAACGGTTCCGATGCCGGCACCGGGCTGGTGGATCCGGGCCGGCTGCGTCAGGGTGACGCGCCGGTCACGCTGCCCGTCCGGATCCAGGTGACCGAGGCGCCCGCGCGCCAGTTCAGCGGTTCTCTGGGGGCCGACAGCGATCATGGCGTGCGCGTCGAAGGCCTTTATCGGCAGAACGTGGTGGCCGGCCTGCCCATCTGGATCGAGACCGGCGCGGGTGTGGACCTGCACCAGCAGCGGGCGTTCTATGACGTGCATTTGCCGCCGGGGCTCGACGGCTATCAGGACAGCTTCGGCGTGTTGTACGACCATTCGGACATCGAGGGCCTGGAGAACAGCCGCACGGGGATCGGGTGGAAGCGCAGCCGCCAGCATAAGGCCGCGGATGGCAGCCGGGTGGAATACGAGGTTCGCTGGAGCACACAGATCACCTATGACAAGACGCGAATTGCGGACGCGTATCGCTATGAGGTTCCGAGCGCGTCGGTGACCTGGCAGGGGCTGCGCCGGGATGTGGACAACAAGTACGATCCCCGAGAGGGGAACCTCGTTGAACTGGGAGTGGGCGTGGGCACCACGCTGGACGACGGCAAGCCGTTTTACCGCGCCAGCCTGCGTGCGCAGAAGTGGTGGCCGATCGGCGAGCGGGACGTGCTGACCGTGCGCGGCGAAATCGGGCAGGTCTGGTCGCAGACTGACCGGCTGCCCCAGGATTTTTCCTGGCGCACTGGCGGCGCACGGACTATCCGGGGCTACCGCTATCAGAGCATCGGGCTGCAGCGCGGCGATGCCATCATAGGGGCTCCGGCGCTGGGCGTTGCCAGCGTCGAATACACCCACTACTTTACTGATGTGCTGGGCGCCAACCTGTTCGTCGACGGGGGCGATGCGGCGCCATCCTTCAGGCAGTTCGACTGGCATCTCGGATATGGCGCGGGGCTGGCCGTGCGTACGCCGGCCGGGCCGTTCTTCGTTGATGTGGCCTGGGCCCAGAAAGATCAGCGCCTGCGGCTGCAGTTTTCCATGGGGATCGCGTTTTGAAGGGCTTGCCGCGCCTGTTGCGCCTCCCGTTGCGTGGCCTGCGGCTGCTGGCGTTATGGGTGCTGCCGCCGGTGGTGCTGGCCTTGCTGTTGGCGTTCGGGTTTGCCTGGTGGTGCGTATCCAGCCAGGCGGGGACCCGCTGGGTACTGCACACGGCGGTCGGCTATCTCCAGGGCGACATACGCGGCATCAAGGGCACGATCGCCGACGGCGTGTCGGTCGATGATCTGTCGGTGTCGCTGCCGGATGCGAACGTCCGGCTCACCGGCCTGCATCTCCAGGCCGTATGGCGTGATCTGTGGGGGGGACGCCAACTGCACCTGGCCGACCTGTCTGCCGTGCGCGCCGATGTGGCCGTGAATACGCATCATGCGGCACCTTCGACCGGGCCGTTTCACTTTCCGGTGCTGCCGGTGGATGTGCGCGTGGATCGGCTGGCGTTGGGCGGGCTGGACCTGACGCTGGACGGCCGGCCGCTTCCGGTGGCGGTCGGGGCGGTATCCACGGGGCTGACGCTCGATCGTTCGGGTGCCACCGTGGCACTGAATCAATTGCAGGTGTCGGGGCATGAGGTGCAAGCAACGTTGACCGGACATGCGGTCCTGCATGCCCTGGCGGCGCCCTGGCCCTTCGAGCTTGATCTCCAGGCATCCGCGGGCGCGGATGGACCCGATTCTCCCGTCTGCCTTCAGCACCTGTTGCCGGACGGAGGGGCGGCGGCCGACCCCGCCTGCGATATCCGGCTGAAGGTCCGCGCGGCCGGCACGATCGAGGATGTGCACATGCAGGCCAGCGGTGACGGCCAGGGGCTGCGGCTCCAGGCCGATGCGCGCCTTACGCCGGGTCGGGCGTTTCCGCTGAACCGGGCGCATGTGGATCTGGCGCTGCCGGGCGACACCGCGCTTCAGTTGACCGTGTCGCCGCAGCCGGCGGCCGCGGACGGTTCACGCACGGTGCAGGCCCAATGGGCTGTACGGCAATTGCGGCTGAACCCCTGGCTGCCCAAGGCCGTGGGGCCCTCCGTGCTGAATGTGACGGGCGATGCTCAAGTCCGCCTCACAGCGGCACGGCAGCTCGACGATCTGGCGGTACAGATCAATCTCGATGGCCCCAATCGCTGGAACGGAGAGCCGCTCTCGGGGCATGTCACGATCGGCCGCCTGGGGCGAGCCCAGGGCGTGCTGCTGGATCCGGCTGCACCCGGCCCCTGGAACCCGCGTGCCCTGCGGCTTTCGGGTCTGGACGTGAAGTTGGCGCTAGGGCCGAATCACGTCGAGGCGCACGGCGATGTTGCGGTCTCCAGCGCCAGCCTGTCGTTGCAGGCCCAGGTTCCGGCGCTGAAGGCTGCATGGCCCGGTTTGTCCGGGGGCGGCTCGGTCAGCCTGACCAGCGACGGGTCGATCGCGGACCAGCGCAGCGAGCTGAAACTGCGGCTGGTGCCGGATCATCCTCGGAAAGGTATCCCCGGCCGCGCGCCGCTGTCCGCGGACCTGACAATGGTCGGGGGCTGGACGGAGGGTCAGGGCTGGCGGGGGCAAGTCTCCGCGCTGCAGCTGGACCACGCCGGCCTGGCGGTGCGCAGCCGCACGGCCGTTCCCGTGTCGGTGGCCGATTCGGGTGCCTGGGAGGTGGGCCGGGCCGTACTGGATGTGACGCTGGAGGGCCAGGAACTGTTGCAGCTTCAGCACCAGGGTTCCAGCGGGTCGCCGGGGGAATGGGCGACGCGCGGACAGATCGACCCGCTGCTCGTGACGCCCGGGCGCATTCAGAAGATCCGTTCCTGGCTGCAACCTGCCGGCGTCCCGACGGGAGGCGTTCACACAGCCCTGTCCGACCGGGTGCGCGGCAGCCGGCTTGAAGCCCGGTTGACCTGGAATCTGGCATTCAAGAAGGCCTTGAGCGGCGACATCCGGCTCGTGCGCACCGGCGGCGACCTGGTCGTACCGGGGGATGTGCCCATCAAGCTGGGCCTGCGAGCCGCCAGTCTGGACCTGAGCCTGCGCCCGACGAGCGGGCCCACCAGCACGGCCCGGCTGGATCTGCAGCTTCAGACGGCGAAAATGGGCAGCCTGCGATTGCAGGCGGATATGCCCGTGCATGCGCAGCAGGGGGGCGGTATCGTGCTCCATCCCAAGGACGTGAAACATGTGCGCCTGGAGGCCGATTCCGAGGATCTGACGTGGGTGAACCTGCTGCTTGCCGGCACGGTGGAAGTCGGCGGCACCGTGCACGCCGACGTGCGCGGGCAGAGCCGGCCTGATGGCCGCTGGACCTTCTCCGGGCCCATACGAGCCGAAGGTTTGCGTGTCCTCGTGGTGGATGAAGGCATCCGTCTGCTGGATGGAACGCTGCAGGCTCACCTGGACGGCTCGCGCCTGGTGCTGGATCACCTGCGGTTTCCCGCCCAGCGCCGTGTGACTCCCAAGGAATGGCGTACGGCCACCTGGGTCGCCGAGAATCCCGATGCGCAGAATGGAAGCCTGGACGTCTCGGGTGCATGGGATCTGTACCAGGACCAGGGCGAGGTGCGGATCGCCTTTCGTCGTTATCCGATCGTGCAGCGCGCCGATCGCTATGCCATGGTGACCGGCGATATTTCGGTGCAGGCCAGCCTCCCGTCGATCCGGGTGACCGGCAAGATCGTCGCCGACGCGGGCTGGTTCGACCTGGACATGCTGAACAATATCCCGAGACTGGATGGCGACGTCGTGATCCTGCAGCCCGGCAAGCCGGCGGCGGCGAAGCCGGAAGCGGAACCTCCCGTGCCGATGGATCTGGACGTGGATCTGACCGTGGACCTGGGGCCGCGCTTCTATCTGACGGGCTTCGGCGTGAACTCCGGCCTGGTGGGCAGTCTGGATCTGCGCATGCGCGCCGGGAAGCTGACCGCCCTGGGAGCATTGCGCACGCGCGGCGGGTCCATTGATGCCTATGGCCAACATCTGCAGCTGCGGCGCGGCACAGTGACCTTCCAGGGTGACATCTCCGATCCTGTGCTGTCCATCGAGGCCTTGCGCACCGACGTGGCCGTGCAGGCCGGGGTGCGCGTGGCTGGAACGGCCCGCCGTCCGCGCATTGACCTGGTTTCGCACCCCGATGTGAGCGAAACCGAAAAGCTCACGTGGCTGCTGCTGGGCCATGGTCCGGACGAAGGGGGGGGCGGCGACGTATCGTTGCTGTTCTCGGTCGGCAGCTCACTGCTGTCGCACGGCGAGCCGTTCTACAAACGCTTCGGGCTGGACGAATTGAGCATGCGTTCGGGCGAGCTGGGCAGCCCCGGCAGCGTGCTTCCAGCGCAAAGCGTGGTCACTGACCTGGATACCGGCGCGAGTCTGTCCGAGCAGCGCTTCGCGGTGGCCGGCAAGGCACTGACCGACAACCTGCGGGTCAGCCTGGAGCAGGCGTTGGCGCAAACCGGAACGGTTGCCCGTCTGACCTACCGGCTCACTCGTCGTCTGCGTGTCGAAGTCACGGCCGGGACCGTCAGCGGTCTGGCGCTGGTCTACCGATGGTTTTCCATGGAATGACGGCCGAGCGCGCATGTCGCGGCGCCCGCAGGG
>DATNAI010000276.1:0-3737 GCA_035572875.1 Castellaniella sp.
GTCGAACAGTCGCAGGGCGACACGCTGCTCTGCCGCATCCGCTGCACGGACGCGCAGACCGGCAAGATCCTGGTCGGGGGCACGGCGCAGCTCGTCCCGCTGGCGCAAGGGTGACGGCCATGTACGACAGCAAGCCTTTCGAGACGCTGAACGTGGGCGACCGCGCGCAGCTGTCCAAGACCATCACGGAAGCGGACGCCGCGCTCTACATCGCCAGCACCGGGGACTTCGGTCCGGTGCACGTGAACGACGCCTATGCCTCGACCACCCGCTTTGGCCAGCGCCTTGCGCCGGGCATCATGGTTGCCGGACTGTGCACGAGCGTGCTGACCAGTGAGCTGGTGGGCGTGGCGGGGGTGTCCATCGAGGACCAGTTCTGGTTCACCGGCCCGGTGTTCTACGGCGACACGATCCGGTTCGAGGTCTGGATCGACGCGCTGGAACCCGAAAACCGAACGGTGCACTGGAAAGCCAGCGCGCGCAACGAGGACGGAATCGAAGTCCTCAAGGCGCGGGCCACCCTGAAATTCCCGCGCGGCAAGAAAAGGGAAACTCCATGAGCCCGGGCCGCCGGACCGCGCCCCCACTGATCAATATCACAGAGTCGAGTACCTTCATGACCACGAACGACGAAGAATTCACGCACATCGTGATGGTGGATATCGCGCCCGAGCACGAGCGCGCCTTCAACAAATGGTATGTGCAGAAGCATTTTCCGGATCTGCTGTCCTGCCCCGGCTGGCTGTCGGCCAGCCGCTACATCAACCTGGGCGAAGGCCCCAAGTACGTCGCCATGTATTCGGTGGCCGGCCAATGGGCGTTCGAGACCGAGGATTTCATCAAGGCGAAAGGCTTCGGGCCCTTCACGGATCACGTGCGCAATTTCAAGCGGTTTCAACTGAAGCCCATCTGAGCGCAGGGCCCGCGCGCCCGGGCCTGGCCGCCCGAGGCGCCCGAAGATAAAAAAGGAGACAAACCATGGACCCCCTCTTGTTGCAGCAGCGGCCCGCGCCCGGTGTGCTCCTGCTGACCCTGAACCGGCCGGACAAGCGCAACGCCCTGAACAGGGCCCTGGTGTACGCCCTGGACGAGGCCCTGGCCGCCGCGACCGCCGACGAGGACGTGGGCTGTGTCGTGCTGACCGGCGACCAGCGCGCCTTCTCGGCCGGTGCCGACATCCACGACCAGCACGCGCATGGCGCAGGCGTGGCGCTGTCCGAAGAGCGCCTGGCCGCCTGGCAGCGCATCGCCGATTTCGAGAAGCCTTGCATTGCCGCTGTGAACGGCTATTGCCTGGGCGGCGGCAACGAGCTGGCCATGATGGCCGATTTCATCATCGCCGGCAGGAACGCCGTTTTGGGGCAGCCGGAGATCAATCTGGGAATCTTCCCGGGCGACGGCGGCACCCAGCGCCTGCCGCGCCTGATCGGCGCCCAGAACGCCGCGCGCATGATCCTCACCGGCGAACGGGTGCCGGCCGAACGCGCCTGGCGCATGGGCCTGGTCTCCGAGGTCGTCGCCGATGAGGACACGGTCGCGCATGCCGTGCGGCTGGCGGCCGGCATCGCGGAAAAAAGCCGGCTGGCGGCGCGCCTGGCCAAGGCCACCATCCGCCGCGGCCTGGACCTCAGCCTGGCCGACGGGCTGGCGCTGGAGCATGAGAACCTGCTGCCGCTGTTCGGCACGGAGGCCCAAAAGGACAACATGGCCCGATTCGCCTCAGGCGAATGATGCCCGGGCGAGGCCATACAGAAGGAACGAAGAACGATGAAAGAGATCAGCTTGAAAATCATCCACGCGCTGCGAGCCCTCGTGGACGTGTTTCTGGTGGTGGCCTTCCTTTTGATGTTCGGCGCCGTCCTGGCGCAGGTCGCCGTCCGCACCTTCACCCCGTTTTCCATCGTCGGCACCGAGGAGATCGCCAAATACAGCCAGCTCTGGCTGGTCATGATGGGCGCCGGCGTGGCACTGCGCTTCGGGCGCCACGTGGCCGTGGACGTCCTGGTCACCTTGATTCCGAAACGCGTCCGATCGGTGATCCAGTTCATCAACGCCTTGTTCATCCTGTGGTTTCTCATCCTCGTCTTCAAAGGCTCGCTGCCCTTGATCGACATGGGTACCTTCCAGAAGTCGCCCGCGCTCGGCATGCCCATGTGGATCGTCTACGCCGGCCTGGCGGCCGGCGCCGTCTACATGATGATCGAACTCGTGCTGTCGCTGTGCTGCCCCGAACCGGATGCCGCGGCCGAGCAGCACACCATCCCCGAACAGATCTAGAGAGCAACGACAAATGTTCATTTCCGCCACTCTTTTCGCGCTGTTCCTGTTTTTCGGCATGCCGGTCGTCTTCGTGCTGGGGCTTGCCGGTGCGAGCTTCGTCGTGCTGGGAACCGACGTCCCGATCACCCTCGTCAGCGAACGCATCTTTTCCGGCCTGAACTCGTTCACCATCATGGCGATCCCGTTTTTCATCTTCGCGGGCGCCGTGATGGAGGGCGGAGGCCTGTCGCGCCGCATCGTGGACTTCGCCACCGCACTGATCGGCTGGGTGACGGGCAGCCTGTACCTCGTGTCGGTGACCACGGCCACTGCCCTGGCCGCCATTTCCGGGTCCGGCTCGGCCGACGCGGCCGCGGTGTCCTCGATCATGCAGCCCGAGCTCAAGCGGCGCCGGTACGACACCGACTTCGCCGCCGCGCTCATCGCCGCCTCTTCGTCGCTGGCGCAGATCATCCCGCCCAGCCTGCTGCTGGTCGTGGTCGCGGCCGTCTCGTCGCAGTCCACGGGCGCCCTGTTCATCGCCGGCGTGGCGCCCGGCCTGCTGGCCGCCGTGGGCCTGCTGGTCGCGGCGTACCTGTATGCGCGCAGAAGGCGCACCCAGTACCAAAGCGATACGCGCAGCTTTTCCGCGACTTATCTCGCGCGCACCTTCTGGTCCGCCATCCCCGCCCTATTCATGCCGGTCATCATCGTCGGCGGCATCGTCAGCGGCGTGTTCACGGCCACCGAAGCGGCGGCGGTCGCGGCCTTCTACAGTCTGGTGATCGGGATCTTCGTCTACAGGGAACTGCGGTTCAAACAGCTCCACGACGCCATCCTGCGCACTGCAATCCTGTCGGCGGCCGTCATGCTGATCATCGGCACCGCCAATATATTCGCCTGGCTGATCGCCTCCGAGGGCGTCGCCGACCACTTGGCCGAATTCCTGGAATCCGTCACGAACGATCCCTTCGTGTTCCTGCTGATCCTGAACGGCATCCTGCTGGTCGTGGGCATGTTCATGGAAAGCATCGCCGCGATCCTGATCCTGATGCCGATCTTCCTGCCGATCGCCCAGGCCTTCGGCGTGCATCCCATCCACTTCGGCGTGATGTTCGTCTTCAACCTGGCCATCGGCATGTTCACGCCGCCCTACGGCATCACCCTGTTCGTCTGCTCCAGCATCGCCGAGCGCACCGTCATCCAAGTGGCACGCCGCATCCTGGCGCCCTTGTGCGTCATGTTGCTGGTCTTGCTGGCGGTGAGCTACTTCCCCGAAATCACCTTGTTCCTACCCCAGCATTACGGCTTGATCAAATAGCCCGCATGCTTTTTCACCACGACAGCGCTTCCATAACCACCGCACTATCCAATCAGGAGACACGACCATGAAGAAGCTATCCATCTGCATTCTGTCCGCACTGGGCTGCCTGGCCGTATCCAGCAGCATGGCCGCCGAATTCAATTTCAAGGCCGGC
>DATNAI010000277.1:0-2958 GCA_035572875.1 Castellaniella sp.
CTGGACGTTGACCGCCACACCCTTGCCCTGATTGCCGTCCACCGGTTTGACAACAACCGGACCGCCGATTTCCTGGGCTGCGGCCCAGGCGTCGTCGGCATCTTTCACGGTACGTCCGCGCGGCACGGAGACTCCCGCGGAGGCAAGCAAGGCCTTGGTCAGAGACTTGTCCTGGGCAATGGCTTCCGCAATGGCGCCGCTGGCGTCGGTCTCGGCGGCCTGGATGCGCCGTTGATGGCGCCCCCAGCCGAACTGGACCAGGCTGTTTTCATTCAGTCGGCGATACGGGATGCCGCGGCGCTGGGCGGCCCGGACGATGGACCCGGTACTGGGTCCCAGGCGCACATCCTCGTAAAGATCCCTCAGGCGGAACAGCGCATCGGCCAGGTCGAACGTCGCATCGGCCAGCGTCGCCTGGCACAGGGAGAGCGCCAGATCGAAAGCCAGGCGCCCCACCGCTTCCTCGACGTACTCCACCACCACGCGGTAGACGCCCCGCTCGTGCGTGGCCGCCACGCGGCAGAAGGACACTGGGCACCCGGCCTGCGTCTGCAGCCGAAGCGCCGCGCACGCCAGGATGTAAGCCAGTGAATTGCTCTCGGCCTGGCCGGCGGGCCGCAGGATGTCGATGTCAGGGAAGCGCGCCCGCAATCGCGTTTCGAAGGCATCCATGTCGCCAATCGCGCGCTCGCTCTCGGAACAGGCGACGACGGCCTCGATGGCCGTTTGCCGACACCATAGATTGGGGCCGCGCAAGGCCCGGACTCGGGAGACTTCCATTTAGCAATATCCTAGGAAAAGGCGGGATCCAGGCGGAGTTCCAACGGATCGGTAGTCAAAGAGCGGGGGCCGTATCGACGGCCGGCACCTTGCGGGCATTCCAGGTGCGCAGCCCGACGCGCATGCGTTCCACATCCAGATCCAGCGCCCAGACAGTGGCCAACGCAGCCAGGACACAGCCCAGACCGTCGGCCTGGATGGCCTGGGCAATTTCGTTTTGCGCCAGCAGCGAGATTTCGACACCCGCTTCGGACAGCACGATAGCATCGTCCTGCATGAAGACGGCCCGCCCGCCCTGCGCCAGATGAGCCCGCAGCGCCTCGCCCTGTGCCTGCAAACCATAGACGACGACAGCCCCGTCGGACAATGGCGCCAGACCCATCGTCAGCGGGTCATCGGCATTCAATACCGACGCGCCGCCCGGCAGCACCACGTCGACCTGGGTGCGGAAGATACGCACCAGGTCTTCGGGCGATTCCATGTGAAATTCGGGCCAGGTGATCGCCGGGTCGATCCCGGTCACCACCCCGACCTGGCAGCGGTCGTACGCCAGGCCTTCGCCCAGAATCACGCGGCCGCCGTTTTCCAGCACGGCATAGTCCACCGAACGGTTCAGCAGCACACGGCGCGCCGCGTCCCAGTGCGCCGCATCGGTGGTCGTGACATGGCTGTTTCCCAGCGTCAGCCCTTGGGACGAGGCCACGCCCACCAACTGACCGGTCAGGCGCAGCAAATGGGCCACCAGTTCAGTGACCGGTCCCGTTCCACGGCTGCCGCTCACGCCCACGACCGGGATGCGGCCGTCGCGCGGCACCGGGAACAGATTGTCGATGATGGCCTGACCCACCGGGCGCGGCTGGCCTGCCGCCGGCTTGATGTGCATCAGCAATCCGGGGCCGGCGTTGACCTCTACCACGGCGCCCTCCACCTCTTCGAGAGGACGCGAGATATCGCGCGTCACCAGATCGATGCCGGCAATGTCCAGACCCACGATCCGGGCAGCCAGTGCCACCTGGAAGGCCACGTCGGGGTGTACGGCGTCGGTCACGTCGATGGAGACGTTGCCATTGCGCTGGATGAGCACCGCGCGTCCCCGCTCGGGGACGGCGTCGCCCGTCAGGCCCTGGCGTTCCAGCTCCATGCGCGCCGCCGAATCCAGGCGCACGACGTTCAGCGGGTGATCCTCGTCGCGGCCGCGCCGGGGATCCGAGTTGAGCTGGGATTCCACGAGCTGCACCACCGTGGAAGCGCCATCGCCCACCACCATGGCCGCCTCGCCGCGAGCCGCAGCCACCACGCGGCCGCCCACCACCAGCAGGCGGTGCTCGTCGCCCTGGATATAGCGCTCGACCATCACATCGCTGCCCTCATTCACCGCTACGGCGTAGGCAGCCTCAATCTGCTCCTGCGTCGTCAGGCAGGTGAACACTCCGCGCCCGTGATTGCCGTCCGACGGCTTCACCACCACCGGCAGCCCCAGGTCCTGGGCAACTTCCCAGGCTTCCCCGGCCCCATTGACGATCCGGCCTTCGGGGACGGGGACGCCGCACGATTGCAGCAACTGCCGGGTCAGGTCCTTGTCGCGGGAGATGTCCTCGGCGATGGCGCTGGTGCGGCTGGTCTCGGCCGTCCAGATCCGCTGCTGGCGCGAACCGTAGCCCAATTGCAACAGATTCAGGTCGCTCAAGCGGATGAAGGGTATGTCGCGGTCGTCCGCGGCGTCCACGATGCATGCCGTGCTGGGTCCCAGGCTGAGCGACTCGGCAAGATCCTTCAGGCGTTCCAGCGTGCCCTCCACGTCAAAGGGCCGGCTCTCTATCGCCGCCATCACCAGGTCACGCGCGGCGTACAGCGCTGCGCGGGTGAGAGGCTCGTGCCAGGCCCGTACGATGACCTTGTAGACGCCGCGCAGCGGTGTGCCGCGCGCGCGCCCCAGTCCGCCCGGCATGCCGACCAGGCTCTGCAGCTCCAGCGTGACGTGCTCCAGTATGTGGGCCGGCCAGGTGCCTTCGCGTACCCGCGACAGGAAGCCGCCGCGCTCGCCGATGCTGCATCGGTGCTCGATGAGCGTAGGCAGCCACGCGCTCAGGCGCTCGTAAAAGCCGGGGATGACGTTGGAGGGATAGTCCTCCAGGCCGTGGATATCGACCAACGCCTCGATGACGGGGCGATAGGTCC
>DATNAI010000278.1:0-4850 GCA_035572875.1 Castellaniella sp.
GGGCCGCCCCGTGGTGCTGATCGCGGGCGGTCTGGGGAAGGGGCAGGATTTTTCGCCCCTGGCGCCAGCGGTTCGCGATCATGCGCGTGCGGTGCTGCTGATCGGCCAGGACGGCCCGGCCATTGGTGAAGCGCTGGCCGATTGCGGCGTGTCGCTGGAGTCCTGCCAAACGCTGGAGCAGGCTGTCGAACGGGGCATGGCGCTCGCCCAGCCGGGGGACGCGGTGATGCTGTCGCCCGCTTGCGCCAGCATGGACATGTTCCGCAACTATGCCCATCGGAGTGCCTGCTTCGTGGCGGCCGTACGCGAGTTGGCCATCGAACGCGGGGAGGTCGCATGAGCATGCTTGGCGGCCTCACGTCCAGCCTCAACACCGTGCGTCCCGGGCGCACCACCATGCCCAGCGTGGACGTGGGCGTCCTCATTGCAGTGACGGCTCTGGTGCTGTTCGGATTGCTGATGGTGTATTCGGCGTCCATCGCCCTGGCCGACGGGCCCCGCTATGAAAGCTATGGCCGCTTCTATTTCGTCGGCCGCCACGCCGTCTTCATTCTGGTGGGCCTGGTCGCAGCCCTTTTCACGGCCAGCGTGCCCATGAAGGTCTGGCAAAAGGTGGCGCTGCCGCTGTTTGCCGTGGCGCTGCTGATGCTGATGGTGGTTCTGGTGCCGGGGATCGGCCGCGAAGTCAACGGCGCCCGCCGATGGATTCCGCTGGGGCCGCTGAACTTCCAGCCGTCGGAATTCATGAAGCTGGTGGTGCTGCTGTACGCGGCCGACTACGTCGTGCGCAAGCAAGCTCACTTGCAAGGTTTCCTGCGCGGTTTCCTGCCGATGGCGATGGCCCTGGCGCTGGTCGGACTGCTGCTGCTGATGGAGCCGGATCTGGGCGCCTTTATCGTCATTGGCGCGGTCGCCGTGGGCATCCTGTTCATCGGCGGCATCAATCTGAAGCTGTTCACCACGCTGCTGGGCATCGTGATGAGCAGTTTCCTGTTGCTGATCTGGGCCTCGCCCTGGCGCCGCGAGCGCATTTTCGTGTATCTGGATCCCTGGAATCCGGACAACGCCTATGGCAGCGCCTATCAGCTTTCGCACTCGCTGATCGCGCTGGGGCGCGGCGGCTGGTTTGGCGTCGGGCTGGGAGCCAGCGTGGAGAAACTGCACTATCTGCCGGAAGCCCACACTGACTTCATCGTGGCGGTGATCGGCGAGGAGCTGGGTTTCGTCGGGGTGCTGTGTCTGCTGGCCGTATTTGCCTACATGGTGGTGCGCGGGTTCGAGATCGCGCGCCAGGCCATGGTGCTGGAGCGCGTCTTCGATGGTCTGGTGGCCCAGGGCGTAGCGCTCTGGTTCAGTGTGCAGGCCTTCATCAACGTGGGAGTCTGCCTGGGCCTGCTGCCCACCAAGGGCCTCACGCTGCCGCTGGTCAGCTACGGCGGTTCGGGCATCGTCATGAATCTCGTGGCGGTGGCCATGCTGCTGCGCGTGGATTATGAAACCCGTTGCATGATGAGGGGGAAGCGGCGATGACGCGGCGCACTATCCTTGTCATGGCGGGCGGCACGGGCGGGCACATCATGCCGGGGCTGGCCGTGGCTGAGGTCCTGCGGGATCTGGGCTGGCGGATCCTGTGGCTGGGGAACCCCGAGCGGATGGAAGGCCGGCTGGTGCCGGCGCATGGCATCGAGCTGCTGCCGCTGCATTTTGGCGGCGTTCGCGGCAAGGGCGTGCTGACCCTGCTGAAACTGCCCTGCACGCTGGCGGCGGCCTGCGCGCATGTACGCGCACTGCTCAAGCGCCAGCGCCCCGATGTCGTGCTGGGGATGGGCGGCTATGTAGCCTTCCCGGGCGGCGTGATGGCGCGGTGGCTCGGCATCCCGCTCGTGGTGCATGAACAGAACGCGGTGGCCGGGACCGCCAACCGCTGGCTGGCCCGCCTGGCCGCTCGCGTGCTGGAAGGTTTTCCCGGTGCGCTGCCGGGTGCGGAAATGGTGGGCAATCCGGTGCGCGCCGCGCTTGCCGGCGTGCCGCCTCCTGCCCAGCGTTATGCCGATCGTACCGGGCCCCTGCGCCTGCTGGTGCTGGGCGGCAGCCTGGGGGCCGGCCGGCTGAACGAGCTGGTGCCCGAGGCGTTGGCGCGGCTGCCGGAGGAATTGAGGCCGCAAGTGCTGCACCAGGCGGGTCAGCACCACGCCGAAGCGGTCCGGCAAACGTACGACCGCCTGTCCGTGTCTTCGGAGGTGGCTGCTTTCATCGACGATATGGCTCTGGCCTTGTCGGAGGCCGATCTGGTGATTTGCCGGGCGGGTGCCATGACGGTGGCTGAGGTCGCGGCCGTCGGTGTGGCCGCCCTGTTCATCCCGCTGCCGCATGCCATCGACGACCACCAGACGGCCAACGCGCGCTATCTGTCGGAAGACGGCGCAGGCTGGATGATGCGGCAGGCTGATCTCGATGCAGCCACGCTGGCTGCGTGGCTCCTGGCGCGCCAGCGCGCCGAGCTCGCGCGGGTAGCCGGCCGCGCCCACGAACATGCCCGTCTGGATGCCGCCAGGCTCATTGCCGAAGCGTGCATCCATACCCAGGAGAAATCGGCGTGAAGCACAGGATTCATCATATTCATTTCGTCGGCATCGGCGGTTCGGGAATGAGCGGCATTGCCGAGGTACTGCTCAACCAGGGCTACGTCGTCAGCGGGTCGGATATCCAGGAAACGCCGGTGACCCAGCGCCTGGCATCGCTGGGTGCGCGCATCATGATCGGCCACGCGGCCGAGCACATTGCGGGCGCAGGGGCCATCGTCACGTCCAGCGCGATCCATTCCGACAATCCCGAGCTTTTGGCGGCGCGTGCCGGCCGCGTACCTGTGGTGCCCCGTGCGCTGATGCTGGCCGAACTGATGCGCCTGAAGCTCGGTATCGCGGTCGCCGGGACCCACGGCAAGACCACCACCACGAGCCTGGTGGCCAGCGTGCTGGCCGCGGGCGGCCTGGATCCCACCTTCGTGATCGGCGGCCGGCTGAACGCCGCCGACGCCAACGCGCGGCTGGGCCAGGGCGACTACATTGTCGTCGAGGCGGACGAGTCCGACGCATCTTTCCTCAATCTGCTCCCCGTCACGGCCATCATTACCAATATCGACCTGGACCACATGGACACCTACGGGCACGACGTGGCGCGCCTGAAGAGCGCCTTCGTCGAGTTCACGCATCGGCTGCCGTTCTACGGCACCGCCGTCCTGTGCGTGGACGATCCCAACGTGCGCGAGATCGTCCCGTTCGTGTCGCGCTCCGTCACCACCTACGGTATCGACACGCCGGCCCAGGTTCGTGCGCATGACATCCGCACCGAGGGGACCGCGATGCGTTTCGTGGCCGAGCGCGAGGGCACCGATGGCAGGCTGCCCCCGTTGGCCGTCAGACTCAATCTGCCCGGCCGCCACAATGTCCTCAATGCGCTTGCGAGCATCGCCGTGGCCACCGAACTGGGGGTGCCGGACGAGGCAATCCTGGCGGCCCTGACCCAGTTCCGCGGCGTGGGCCGGCGCTTCACCCAGGTGGGGTCCTTCCCCGTGCCCGCCGCGCAGGGTGGCGGGACTTTTACCGTTGTGGACGACTATGGCCATCATCCGGTGGAAATGGCGGCCACCCTCGCGGCAGCGCGGGGTGCGTGGCCCGATCGCCGGATCGTGCTCGCGTTCCAGCCGCATCGCTACACCCGGACCAGGGATTGCTTCGAGGACTTCGTGCGCGTGCTGAGCTCGGCGGATGCCGTGCTGCTCACCGAGGTCTATGCGGCCGGCGAGCCGCCACTGGTGGCCGCCGACGGCCGGTCGCTCGCGCGCGGCCTGCGGGTGGCCGGCAAGGTCGAGCCGGTCTTCGTCGAAGACGTGACCGATATGGCGGCCGCGATTCGCGAATTCGTGCGTGACGGGGACGTGGTCCTGATCATGGGGGCCGGGTCCATCAGCCGGGTGCCCGTCCAGCTCGGGGGGGCGCTATGAAGCCGTCCTTTGGTCGTGTGGGTGTCCTGTACGGCGGTACCT
Organism: Castellaniella sp.; assembly: GCA_035572875.1. Lineage (GTDB taxonomy): Bacteria > Pseudomonadota > Gammaproteobacteria > Burkholderiales > Burkholderiaceae_B > Castellaniella. Next base: position 4,046 of record DATNAI010000278.1, read on the forward strand.
CGGCGGAGCGGGAGGTCTCGCTGATGTCGGGCGCTGGAGTCTGCGAGGCTTTACGCGCGGAAGGCGTGGACGCCCATCTGTTCGATACCGGAATCCGCAGCCTGGCGGATCTGGCGGGCGAACAATTCGACAGAGTGTTCATTGCGCTGCATGGACGCTATGGCGAAGACGGCACCATCCAGGGCGCGTTGGAGCTGCTGAACATCCCCTATACCGGCAGCGGTCCTCTGGCCTCGTGCCTGGCGATGGACAAGATCGCCACCAAGCGCCTTTGGCTGCAGCATGGCCTTCCCACGCCGCGCTTTGCAACGCTGGATTGCGATGCCAATCCGCGCGGGCTGATCGACGAGCTGGGCTTGCCGCTGATCATCAAGCCGCCGCACGAGGGCTCGACGCTGGGCGTGACGCGCGTGGACGCACCGGAACAACTGGTACCCGCGCACGCGCTGGCGTGCCGCTTCGATGATCAGGTGCTGGCGGAACAGTTCGTCGTGGGGCGCGAGCTGACCGTGCCTGTCCTGGGGACTGGCGCCGGCGCACGCGCGCTGCCCGTGATCGAGATCGTCGCGCCTCAGGGCAACTACGACTACGAGCATAAGTACGTGTCGAACGAGACCCAATATCACTGCCCGGCGGATCTGGATCCGGCGCTGGCCCGGCACGTACAGATGCTCTCCGAGCAGGCCTATCGCGTATTGGGCTGCGAGGGGTGGGGGCGCGCCGACCTCATGCTGGACGCGCAGGATCGCCCCTGGCTGCTGGAAATGAATACTTCGCCCGGCATGACCGGGCATTCGCTGGTGCC
>DATNAI010000279.1:0-4968 GCA_035572875.1 Castellaniella sp.
CTGGTCGCCGTACAGCGCCATGGCGCGCGCGGTGGCGTTGACCTGGTTTTCCAGCCTGGGGCCCAGCCGATTTTCCCAGATCAGGTCGCCGGTCGCCGCATTCAGCGCCTGCACCGTGTTGTTGACGACGGTCGAGACGAACATCACCCCGTCATGGACCAGGGGCGTGATCTGCTGGCGCTCGCCATCTTCCAAGGACCAGACCCAGCGCAGCTGCAGATTGTGCACATTCTGGGGCGTGATCTGCTTGAGCGGCGAATGGCTCCAGCCGGCATAATTCTGATAATGCATCAGCCAGTCGTTGGCCGGCGGGTTCAGCAACATCTCTTCGGTGACGGGCGTGTATTTTGCCACCGTCCCTGGAAAGGTGATGCCGGTGGCGGCGGACATGGCACTGAGGCTGACATACCCCGCGTACCGGTCTTTGCCTTGATTGCCCCGCGCCGTGATGACGCTGGCGATCGGGACATCCGTTGTGGGCGTGAGAGTGGTGGCGCCGGCCGTGGCGCCATTGCTTTTCAGAATATAAGCAACCACCGCGGTGGCCTCGGCTTCGCTCAGGCTGCCGGGATTGTTGAACGGCATGGTGGTCTTGATGCGGGTATAAAGCGCAGCCGTGCTGCGCGAATTCCAGGCCTGGGTGAAGGCCGGGCCCACCAGTTGGATGGTTTCGCCGCCGGCGTCATGGCAGACCGCACAACGGCTGGCATATATCGGCTGCCCGGCCTGGGCCTGAGCCTCGGTGAAGGGGCCGACGCCGGTTTGCGCAATGGCGTGCGACGCCCAGATGGCGGCGACGGCGGCGCCCCCAAGCCCGACAACCGCGCCGAAGGTGCGCATGGTGTTCCTGATCATGTCTGCTCCGCGCTCAGCTATTGCTCTTTTTCGCCGGGCCATCGCCCTGGCCATCGAGAAGGTTCGGGATATACCAATGCCCCATCTGCGGCGTGCCTTCCGGCACGGTCACATGCGCCGGCTGAAACCAGCCCCACAAATTGCCCTTGGGCGCGCTCTGGCTGTCGAGCATGATGTAAAGCCTTCCCAGCCTTAACCCTGCGACCTGCGCCGGCGTCAGGGTGAAGGTGCCGGAAATTTCTCCGCTCTTTGCCTGGGGGATATTGAGGTCGCCGATGGCGGGCCCGGTCCCGCCCATCACATTGCCCATATGCAGGCGTGCCGCAGTGGCCGGCGAAGAAAGGCCGGCGAACTTGCCCTGAATCGTGAAGGTGGTTCTGTCCAGCGTGGCCAGTACCGTACCGCGGCCCTGCACATTGGCGCCCTGGCGTCCGTTTTTAGGCGTCGGCCCGATATCGGTCTGGTAGTTGTCGGCGGCAAAGGCCGGAGCCATCGCAAAAATGATCACCGCGGCAAGCGGGCCCAGTCTCGAAATCATGATGCCATTTCCTCCAACGCTTTGCCTTGTAAAGTATCTCGCTTTCCGGGTTGACGGCCAAGCAAAACAAAGGCCACTGACTGCACCATTTTGCTCGGACCAAAACCCTCGACCTTCCAAAACGATGCCACTTCAATAAGGCCCGCGCCGAGTTGTATCAACTGAGGCGGCCGCCCCCAAGACGAATATCCATGGTATCAAGCCCGATCGGGTCGACGGGGCCTCCTAAGGCAGGTCACACTGGGCTTAACGTTCTGCGCCTCCGTTCATCGTTTCAGGCAAAAAGCATCATTCGAACGGTGACCGTTGAGCCAACAGGGGGCTGTAACCCATGCAGTCGACAGATGGCTTCCGTGGCTCGATCACCTCAAAACAACGCGGTCTGGTGACAAACATCCTCGCAATGGTTTGCTTGCATAGCAACTAATGCGCCGGAATTTTAAGATGACACGAGAAGAGATATGACCAGCAATCTTTTGCTCGCGATCCTTTCCATGGATGCATACGATCGAGATGGGCCCGCAGGTCTGGCCTTGGCTGTGCAGGAACAGTGCGCCTAACTCCATAATTTCCCGAGTTATCTCTTCCTGACGTATCCGGCGTTCGTTCTGCTGCAACTGGTCGAGGCGACACTCAATGTGGCAATGGGCAGCTGCCATGGCGTTCATGCGTGCCTCGGACTCGGCAAGGAACGTACGGAGTGCCGCCTCGCAGAGCTGGGTATAGACGACTCCTCCGACAGCTGTTCGAGCAGCACGCCACGCGACAGGTTGGCGAGAGGAGCCGGGCGCCTCGCCCTTTCACAAAAGCTGCCGAGATCGAGTGGCAGCAGCGTCTTGCGCTCGATCCGTATCTCACCAGCACCAAGCTGGGGATTCACGATCTCGACCTCGATATAGTGCTCGCCCGCGATGCCCTGATGGAGGATGGCGGCGATCCGATCTGCCACCGCAGGTGAGGCACCTGGCTGCTCCCCACTGTTCAAATCTCCGAATTGACGCGACGCTTCGGGGATCTGGCCGCCGTCGATCATGTCAACCTGACGATCGCGCAGGAGAAATATTTGGCCTGATCGGCCCCAACGGTGCTGGTAAGAGCACGCTGATCCGCATGCTCATAACCCTGTTAGGGGTGCTAATGTTGGCTATCGGGTTGGCCGACGCAGGCTATTGACTTGGCATGAATGCTACTGTCCCTTTCCCACTCTCGCGGATAGGATGAGAAGCCTACGTAAAACTCTATCTACGATTGATAGATGCTGCCTGATGATCGCTATTTGAGGCTGCGGCAATAAAGCTCACTTCCTGACCGGAAATGCTGATCAGCGTCGCACTACGCGCAATCTGATTGAGCACGATTAGATTTTGCCGGGGATCTGGTGCGGCGAGAAACTGACCTATGCGGGCGGTAACTGCAGGCGTCGCATAGGATGTACCGGTGGCATGAGCATATCCGCCCCCCATTTTGGCCACGTTTACATCTACGCCCACCGCAGCAAAACGGGCGCCAGGACTGGCATCGACCTCAATACGCAGGCTTCTGTCTACCGATGTCACGGCGACAACACCCGGATAGGCGGCAGGGTAGCTGAGAGGTGCTGCCGGCCCACCATTTCCCACCGCCGCAACCAGCACATGCCCGCTACCGAGAAATGCTCTGACCGCTGCAGCCAACAGCGCGTTGGGCGGGCCGGCAAGGCTAATATTCGTCACCGCAATCCTGTTCTGGGCAAGCCAGTTCAACGCCTGGGCGATCTCCTCGGCGCTGCCGCCATCGACCGCGCCGCCGAAAACATCTGCAGCATAAAGATGGGCATCGGGCAGATAACCCGAGAATTCCGTACTACGCCCCACCAGGAGGGACGCAATGGCCGTTCCGTGCAGGGTGGGCTGACCGGTACATTCTGAAACAAAGCATTTGGAGTGAATGTCCGCCGATTGCAGCGCTGGATGGCCTTTGTCGAACGCGCCATCGATCATTCCAAGTCGAATCTGGCGGTTGCCTAGCGGGACTAGATGTGTCGATTCAACCGGGGCAGGCACAGCAGCCGGCTTGCCACTGCCAGTCGGGCCATAGAGATGCGCGTAATCATAGGTGCCACCAGGATCGGCGCGGTGTAGTGCCGCCAGGCCATCGGCCGCCGACATGCCGTCGGGCGTGGTGAGAGTCGCGACGGATAGCCCGAGCGATGCGAGTTGATCAATTTTTTCGAGATGAAAATGCAACCTATGCGCGATAGCAAGGCTTTCCTGGCTGGGTGAAACTGCGAGAATCCGATGTCGGATTACGGGATGCCCCGCCGGGTCCTGGGCAACTGCCAGCGCCCCGACTTGCGTGTTGTTGGGCCGGCCGACAAGATCTTGGCCCGATTGCACGAGGTCGCGAATGACCTGACCCGGTGCGGTTGCGTTAGCGCCAGCGGCATCCAGTGCATGGCCTGCAGCAACCGGCAGGGTCGCAGCCGGGGGCAAGGTAATAGCGGGGGGCAAGCTAACAGCTGGGGGTGGACCAACGCTCCCAAGGCCCGCACCGACGCTTGCCGGCGGGCCGCCGATTGCACCAGCCACACTTGCGGGAATTCCGCCGACCACAGGGGGAACGCCCATGCCGACGGGCGGGCCGACGCCAAATCCTCCAATGCCGCCAGGCGCGCTCCCCAAGCCACGCCCCTGTGCCAAAACCGGACCGGCCAGGCACACGGTCATTAGAGAGACGATCGCGAGACGTTTCATTCCTACCTTGGGCTTTTGAACTGTCTTAAACGTTGGCCACACGAAATTCATCGCAAAAGTAATTTTTCCGGCTTGGGAAGAAAAGCGTGCGGCCACCGTTATGTCAGCAAAAATGATGTCTTCAGATCAGATTCGGGCCCAAGTGCTGGTCGAATTGCCCCGTCTGCGCCGATTTGCGATCGCGCTGACAGGGTCGGTGGCCGATGGCGATGATCTGGTTCAGGACACCGTCGAACGCGCGTTGAGAAATTTGCACCGCTGGGAACCAGGTACGCAGATGGACAGATGGCTTTTCCGGATTGCTCGGAACCGCTTTATCGACGGCAAGCGAGCTGCGAAGCGGCAAAATCTGGTGCCGATGGAAACTGCCGAGGGTTTGGCCGTCACGTCGTCGGATGGCGCGCGTGCGCTCGAGGCCAGAATGGAGCTGCACGCTGTTGATGCTGCACTTCAAACCTTGCCGGATGAGCAGCGCGAAGCTTTGGCGTTGGTGCTCATCGACGGGATGCCCTATCGACAGGCCGCTGATCTGCTGGGCATTCCCATCGGAACTTTGACCAGCCGGATCGGTCGGGCCCGGCAGAGCCTCGCCTTGGCCCTGGGAGTCTAAGATGCGCTTGGACAAGGACGTTTTGAATCGGTTTATGGACGGCGAACTGGCGCCAGAGGAAATGGTTCAGGTCGCCCGGCGGGTGGCTTCAGAGCCCGATTGGGACGCTTATCTGCGGTCCCAGGAAAACCTCAAGACCATGCTTGCGGCGCGCTTCCGCGAGGTCGAAACACCCTTGCCGCAACGACTGATCGATGCGGCGGAAAAGACGCCTATTTCGCCTTGGTGGATTG
>DATNAI010000280.1:0-3280 GCA_035572875.1 Castellaniella sp.
TCTGGCGATAGGCAATGGCGTTGCCGTTGGAGCCCAGCGGGATGGCGATCCATTTGCCGCCATGCCTTCCATAGCGCTTGCAGACGTCATACCAGCCGCCATACTTCTTGCCCAGGTAGTCTCCCAGTTCGGACACATCGATGAGCTTGTCGGGGAACTGCTCGGGATCGTCGAACCAGCTGATGATGATGTCGGGACCACTGCCCACGCGCGCGGCCAGAGCCGCCTTGGCGCGCACATCCTCCCAGCCCACGTCGTCCACCTTCACGGGGATGCCGGTCTGCTTGGTGAACTTCTCGGTGTTGACCTTCCATTGATCGGCGTCACCCTGGACGAAGGCGTGCCAGCGCAAAACATTCAGTTTTGCGCCCTTTTCCGGCGCATGCAGCAGCTTGGTTCCGGTGTCGGCAGCGGCAGCCAGCCCCGGAAAAGCCGTGGAGGCCGCCGCCGCGGCGGTGGTCGTCAGAAAATCACGTCTTGTGAACTTCGCCATGTCTCTGCTCCTTCAAGGAAATTTTTCGTGCACACAGGCACGAACTGCCAGACCAACCGGCGTGGGAAACCTCACTGTCTCATTGCTTTTCCGGAACCTTCATCAAACAGATGCGTGAACGCGGGCTCCGGCGCCAGCGACACCGTATCGCCGGGATGCAGGCTCTGGCGTTCGCGGAATACCGCCACCACGTCCACCGAATCGATGCGGGCGTGAACCTCGGTGTCGGCCCCGGTGGGTTCCACCACGGTGACGACCGCCTCGAGGCCCTCATCGCCTGCCGCCAGGGTCAGGTGTTCCGGGCGTACGCCGTAGATGACCCGCTGGCCATCCTGGCCCAGGCCGCGGGCAGCCGGCGGCACCGGCAGGCGGCTGCCATTCGGAAAGAGGACGTGGTCGCCCTCGGCCGACCGATGCAGCACGCCCGGCAGCATATTCATGGTGGGCGAGCCGATGAAACCGGCCACGAACAGATTGTCAGGCCGATCGTACAGGTCCAACGGCTGCCCCTGTTGCTCCACCCGGCCGTCGTTCATCACCACGATGAGGTCGCCCATCGTCATGGCCTCGATCTGATCGTGCGTCACATAGACCGACGTGGCCTGCAGCCGCTGGTGCAGGGCGCGGATTTCCGCACGCATCTGCACGCGCAATTTGGCATCCAGATTGGACAGAGGCTCGTCGAAGAGAAAGACCTGGGGATTGCGCACGATGGCGCGGCCCATGGCCACCCGCTGGCGCTGTCCACCGGACAATTGGCGCGGATAGCGCGCGAGGAGTTGCGACAGGCCCAGGATCTCCGAGGCCTGGTCGACCCGCTTGCGGATTTCAGCGCGATCGGTCTTGGCCAGCATGAGCGAGAACGCCATGTTGTCGAACACCGTCATATGGGGATAGAGCGCGTAGTTCTGGAACACCATCGCAACATCGCGCGCTTTGGGAGACAAGGTGTTGACCACCCGGCCGTCGATCAGAATCTCGCCGCCGGAGATCTGCTCCAGCCCCGCCAGCATGCGCAGCAGAGTGGACTTGCCGCATCCGGAAGGCCCGACCAGCACGACGAACTGGCCGTCTTCGACTTCCACATCCACACCCCGGATAACCTGGGTGCCACCAAACGACTTCTGTACTGCTTTAAGCTGCACTGATGCCATTGGACGTCCTTGTGTTCGAGTTTTGAACCGCGCGACTGCCACTCCAAGGATTCTGCGCCACGTGGAAACGTCGCGTAAGCAGGGAAATCCCCATCATGCGCACGGCTCGTTCACATCGTGGGACTTTTCAGGGATAACGACCCTTTCCGCCGCCGCACCCGCGCCCTAAGATGGAACCCTCACGCCCCCTACCGCCGCGCGGGCGGCCTATTGGCCCGCGCTCAACCCGAGACCTGATATGCACATCCTGATCATTGGCGCCGCCGGCATGATTGGCCGGAAGCTCACCCAACGCCTGATGGCGGACGGGCGGCTCGGCGACGCAGTCATCGAGCGGCTGACGCTGGCCGACGTCATCGCACCGGAAGCACCGGCGGCATTCGCGGGCACCGCCAGCACCGTCGCCGCGGACTTGGCCAAGGCAGGCACCGCCGCGCGCCTGGTTGCGGGACGTCCCGACGTGATCTTTCACCTGGCGGCCATCGTGTCGGGAGAAGCCGAGGCCGATTTCGACAAGGGTTACCGGACCAATCTGGACGGCACGCGCCTTTTGCTGGAAGCCATCCGCGAACAAGGCCGGCAGTCGCCGTACAGGCCGCGCCTGGTGTTCACATCGTCCATCGCCGTGTTCGGCGCGCCGTTCCCCGACCCGATCGATGATGAATTCTTCTCGACCCCGCTGACCAGCTATGGTACCCAGAAAGCCATCGGCGAACTCCTGCTGTCGGACTACACGCGCAAAGGATTCCTGGACGGCATCGCCATTCGCCTACCCACCATCTGTGTACGCCCCGGCAAGCCGAACAAGGCGGCTTCCGGATTTTTCTCCAATATTTTGCGGGAGCCGCTGGCCGGCCAAGCGGCCGTGCTGCCTGTGTCCACCGACGTGCGTCACTGGTTCGCCAGCCCTCGCGCCGCCATCGGGTTCCTGACCCACGCGGCGACGCTGGACCTTCGCCGGCTGGGCGCCCGGCGAGCACTGAGCATGCCGGGGCTGTCCGCCACCGTCGGCGACGAGATCGATGCGCTGCGCCGCGCTGCCGGGGAGTCGGCCGTGCGCCTCATCCGCCACGAGCCTGATCAGACCATCATCGACATCGTGGCGGGCTGGCCGCGGAATTTCGACGCGCGGCGTGCGATCGCGCTCGGGTTCAAGGCGGACGCGGACTTCGACCACATCATCCGCGCCCACATCGAGGACGAGCTGGGCGGCCGGGCCGCCCCGAAGGCTTGATCGTCAGACGCCGACGGCTGAAAGCGCCTTGGTGTTGAGGTACGTCTCCAGCGCTTCCGGGCCCCCTTCCGACCCGTAGCCCGAATCCTTGATGCCGCCAAACGGCAGCTCGGCCGACGGCGTCGCCGGCTGATTGATCCAGAGCATGCCGGCCTGGACCTGATCCGCCAGCAGCCGCACATTCTTGAAGGAGCGCGTGAACGCATAGGCGGACAGGCCGAAGGCCAGGCGATTGGCCTCGGAGATGGCCTCCTCCAGACGCTCGAACGTACGGATGCCCGCGATCGGGCCAAAGGGTTCCTTGTTGAAGAGGTCGGCCTCGATCGACAGATTCGTCACCACCGTCGGCGCGAAGAAGTTGCCGGCGTCACCCACGCGCATGCCGCCCGTCACGATGTC
>DATNAI010000281.1:0-11702 GCA_035572875.1 Castellaniella sp.
CACGGCGAAGACGATCATCTGGATGTTGCCCACGCTGCGCAGCAGCTCCGAAGCCGTATAGACCAGGAGCGCGCCGATGAGCGGGCCGACCAGCGTACCCATGCCGCCGATCATGGCCATCGCGATCACCAGTCCGGTTGACTGGATGAGGCCGAGTTCGGGGCTGACCAACTGCGCAAAGGTACCGTAGAGTCCCCCTCCGAGGCCGCAGATGGCGCAGCTGATCACGAAGGCGACCGTCTTGTAGCGCACCACGTCGATACCCCGGCTCGCCGCTCCGAGTTCATCGTCGCGGATCGCCTGCAGGAAGCGGCCGAGCGGCAAGCGCAGCAGATAGTACAAAAGGACCACGACGGCGGCGAGCGCCGCCAGAAAAATGTAGTAGTAGGCGACGCGGCTTTCAACGAGGCCTGGCACGTTCAGGCCCTGGTCTCCCCGGGTGAAGTCGATCGAGTTGTAGACGACCACGCGCAGGATCTCCCCAAACGACAGCGTGGTGAGTGCCAGGTACACGCCCGAGAGGCGCAGCACGATGCGCCCCAGCGCAAGCCCGACCAGAGCGGGGATGACGATAGCCGTCGGCAACCCGATCCACAACGGGGCATGCAGGTGGTAGGCGAACAGCCCGGTGGCGTATCCGCCCAGCATGGCAAACGGCGCCGGCGCCAGCGAAAACTGGCCTGCGCAGCCGGCCAGCAGGTTCCAGCCCGACGTCACGATGGCGAAGTACATGCTGACGATGAGCACGCCCAGCCAGTAGGGCGACTGCACCCCCAGCGGAACCAGCGCCAACAGCAGCAGAATCGCCAGACTCAGGCGAATCTCGCTGCGCAGCTTGCTGGAGTGAAGATTCGAGTGCTCATGCACCATGGCTCAGACCTCCCGCGCCCGCTCGCCAAACAGCCCTTGCGGGCGGAACACCAGGATGAGAATCAGCAGAATCAAGCCATAGGCGTCGCGATAACTGTAGGACAGATAAACGGCGCCGAAGCTTTCGATGACCCCCAGCAGAAGCGCCGCGAAAATACTGCCCGGGATGGAGCCCATGCCGCCGATCACCACGATCACGTAAGACTTCACGGCGGGAAAAATGCCCACGGCGGGATCCAGATTGATGACGGGCGCCAGCAAGGCCCCCGAGGTGGCCGCCAGCACGCCGGACGCAACGAAGACGAGGTTGCTGGCACGCGCCGAATTGATGCCGGCAATCGAGGCTCCGAAGCGGTTCTGCGCTACCGCCTGGATCTGCCGCCCCCAGAGCGAGTACTTGATGAACAGCGCGAGCCCCACCAGCAGCAGAATGGCCAGGCCCGAGGTGATGAGTTTCTGGCCGCTCATGAGAAAGGGCCCGATGGCGACACGCTGGGCATCCCACAGTGCCGGCCCGAGCATCGGGTACGGTCCGACGATGCGGTTGACCAGATTGATGAGCAGCAGCGACAGGCCGAAGGTGACGACCACGGCGTATTCGTCTTTCATGAAGCGCCACGAGCCGTAGCCGGAGTACATCGGCCGCATGAGCAGCCGCTCCGTGGCCCAGCCGATGAAGGCGCCTGCGACGGCTGCGACGGGCAAGGCAAGCCAGGGCGACACGCCCAGCCCCACGGCAATGAGCGTATAGGTGTAGGCCCCGATCATGTAGAACTCGCCATGGGCGAAATTCACGATTTTCAGGATGCCGAAGATCATGGTCAATCCGACCGCCATGAGCGCGTAATACAGGCCGGTGATCAGCCCGGTGACGAGTAGGTCTAGCTGCAGCACGATAGGCGTCCTTTTCTCCGGCCCGGACGGCCGGGGACCGGGTGCATCGGCTCGCCCGCGAGGGGGCGGCCGGTGTCACGAGCTTAGTTGGCGGGCTGCTGGAGCTTGCTCACGTCGATCGGCTGGCCGGGCGCCTGGACGAGCACCGTTTTGGCAAGCGGCTGGTCGACAGCCGTGATCTGGTAGGTCACGTAGGGAATGTCCACCCATTGCTGGAAGGTGATCCCGGGTTTTTCGGAGAACTTGAATTCCCCGCGCACGCCCTTGAAAGTCCCGGTCTGCAGCGCCTTGATGATGGCCGCGTGATCGGTGGACTTGGCCATCTCGATGGCCTGTGCGATCACAAGGATCGAATCCGCCGCCTGGAAGGTCAGGCGGTTGGGCCCATGCTTGAACTGGTCTTCGTAGGCTTTGGCCACGTCCTTGCCGATTTGCGGCATGGGCATGCCGGGGTGGTACAGCCCGAAGGAGATCATGTATTTCCCGGCGTCCTTTACGTTCTGCCAGAAGTCGGGATAGTCGGAGATGCCCCCGCCGTCATAGAACCAGGTCTTCTTGCTGGGAGCAACCCCCTGCTGGTAGAGCTGGTTCATCATGATGTAGGCCGCCGGCGGCAAGGCCATGTTGGCGACCATATCCGGAGGATCGGCGCGCAACGCGAGGACGGTGGGCGTGAAATCCTTGCTGGCGCGGTCCAGCGTCAGGTACTTGTATTTGATGTTGGGAGAATGTTCTGCCAGCAGCTTGCCCAGCACCTTGGCCTGTCCGATCCCGTAGTCGGTGTTTTCAGCCAGGGCGACCACGCTCTTGACCTTCATGGCCGCAATGGTTTCGGCCATGGCGGTTGCAACGTGCGTGTTGTAATTGGCCGGATTGAAGACCTCCGGGTAGCCCTTGGTACGGATGTCGTCGGACCAGCAGTTGGTGTCGATGTAGGGAACCTTGTAGCGGTGCACGACTTCGATTTCAGCCAGACATACCGAACTCTGGTGCCCGCCTGCTATCGCCACGACCTTGTTCGTGGTGATGAGCTTTTCAACGGCGGCGCGTCCCTTTTCGGGGATGCCCTGATCGTCCTCGTAAAGAAGCTTCAGGGGACGGCCTAGAACGCCGCCCTTGTCGTTGATCATCTTGGCCATGATGTCAAGACCGTGCTTGACTTCCGTGCCCTGGACCACCGAACCGGGGGGCGATTGAGTGAGGCTCACACCGATCAGAATCGGATCCTGACTCGCTGCGTGGCCGACGCCGGAGAAGCCCAGCATGGCCGCCGCCGCGGTCGCCAAAACGAAGCGTAGCTGTCTCATCGAAATCCTCCTGGGGAAATCGGCCGGGAAATTATTGTGTATGTCCGGTCCGACTGGACATGCTAGTCTTGCGCTATTTCCCCGTCAATACATAGGGTTATGGGTGGAACGCCCACTATGCCCCGTTATCGTCAAGCAATCGCACCGACGCGCCCAGCGTGGCGAAATCGAACTCCCGCATCGAGCGGCGCAGCGGACGCATGATCAGGATCACGACGACTGGCACCAATGCCGCCGCCAGGAACGACTCCAGCAGATGCTCGGGCTTGGCGCCGGGCAGCGGGAACAGGGACAGGCCGGCGACCAGACCACAAAGGGTGCCAGCCATGGCGGCGAAGCCGTCATGACGCTTGCTGAACAGGCCGTAGAAAACGGGAAAAGCCGCTGCGGAACACAGCAGGTCGGCCAGCAGGAACAGGTAAAGCACGCTGAACCCCTGCGCCGCGACCACCACGACGGGAATCGCCAGCACGAAGATCAACCCCCGCGCCAGGCGCATCATGGTGGCACTGCCCGCACCGGGCAGCAACCTGCCCAGGTCAACGGCAATGAGACTGGAGACGGCGCTGATGGCGGTGTCTGAACTGCTCATCACCAACCCGAGGCCCAGGGGGATCAAGAGCAGCGCAAGCCACAACGAGGCGTGCGGAATCAGTACGCTGAACAAGGCCACGGAACTGTCCCCGCCCGGCGCCAGGCCGATGAAGGCCAGTCCGAACAGGCCCATCAGGAAGATGAACGGCCCGACCATCAAGCCGCCCAGCAGGAAGCCGGTGCGCATGGTGCGCGAGTCGCGCGCGGCGTAGATTCGCTGCCAGTTGCCCTGGTGAAACAGGCCGGTCAGAAGGATGGCCACGAAAAAGGTGAAGCCGGCCTTCACCCCCGCCGGATCGCTCAGGTCCAGCAGCCGCGGGGCCCGGGCGCGCAATCCCTCGATCGTGGGCAGCGCCCCGCCCGCCGTGTACCAGCCCAATGCGACCAGGAACAGCAGCAGCGGCACGATGACGATCATATGCACCCGGTCGGTGAAAATCGACGCGCGCAGGCCGCCGTAAGAAGTGTATATGAGAGTGGCGCCGACGACGACGATGGCCGTGGCCCAGATGGGAACCGGCGCGAGTAGCCGAACCAGCTTGCCCACGGCGGTGACCTCGGCCGACATGGCGATGAACAGATAGAACACCATGATGAGCAGCGCCAGGCCGTACATGGGCCGGCCATAGCGGGCAATGAGGAATTCGGTCAGGGTGTGGCCGTTGGGGATCAGTTCGCGCATACGCCGCCCCAGCGGGATCATGGCAATGCGCGGCGACATGGCGCCCAGCGCGTACCCAATGATGGCCGCCAGCCCGCCCCACGTTGCGGCCTGTGCGGGGGCGAACAAAATCCACGCCCCCAAGGTCGAAGCCATCAGGGTCAGGATGGTGGCAACGGCGCTCTGGCTGTTGCGGGCCGTGATGTAGTCTTCCAGGCCTTTCTTGAAGCGCCGGGTATACAGAATGCCCGCGGCGGCATAGCCGAACGCACAAAGAAGCAGCCAGGAAATGGCCGTTGAAGTGCTGAGCATGGCAAAAGTCCTTCCCATCAGTGAATTGGCGGGAAGAACGCGCCCAAGGGCGCTCACGCATGACGCGATTCCTTCCCTTCGCCGGCATTACCCGGATCAGGTTCTAAGGGTCAGCGCGGAATTGGCGCAATCTCAGCTCGCTGTGAGCTCCCCCAGGACTGGCGTAAGACTAAAAGAGCCGGGCCCGACTGTCAACGACGTTCGCCGAGTCTGTGTGGTAAATTGCGCAATAGCGACACGGGGTGTCCCGACGACGTCGGGGCTGAGACGACACCCGTAGAACCTGATTCAGTTCATACTGGCGGAGGGATGTTCGCGACGGGGCACATCGTGCCCGCGGTTCGGCCTTTCGCCTGCCCTGCGAGAGACATCATGCCCGGACCCAAACAAGCTCTACCCCTGAACGAACAAACAGTCCTCGTCACCGGAGGCGCGCGTGGCTTGGGCGCGCACATCGTACAGGCTTTCCAGCGCGAAGGTGCGCGCGTGATCGTCAATTATTTCCGTAGTGCCGACGCAGCCGCCGCGCTGGCCGCACAAGCTCCCGACCGCACACTCGCCGTCCAGGCCGACGTGCGCGATGCGGGCGCCGTGCAGGCCATGGTCGGCCAGGCGAGCCGGCGTTTCGGAACGCCGATCAGCACCGTCGTCAACAATGCCCTGCCCGATTTCCAGTTCAACGGCGACCAGCGCCCGCACGCCGACACGCTGTCGTGGGAAAACCTCAGCCAGCAGATGGAAGGCACCCTGCGCGGCGCCCTGAACACCGTCCAGGCGGTGCTGCCCGGCATGCGCGCCGCGGGCTTTGGCCGGGTGATCAACGTGGGCACCAACCTTTTTCAGAATCCGGTCGTACCCTATCACGACTACACAGCGGCCAAAGCGGCGCTGCTGGCCTTCACGCGCACGCTGTCGCACGACCTGGGGCCAGACGGCATCACCGTCAACATGGTCTCGGGCGGCCTGCTGCGCACGACCGACGCGTCCGCCGCCACGCCCGAGGCCGTGTTCGAACTCATCGCTGGCAGCACGCCCCTGCGGCGCGTCACCACCCCGACGGAATTCGCCGACGCGCTGCTGTTCTTCGCATCGCCCTGGTCGCGTTCCGTCACGGGACAGAACCTGGTGGTCGACGGCGGCCTGGTGCACAACTGAGCCGCAAGAGCACCATGCTGCACCTTAATCTCTTCATATTCGGCTGCGGACATCATCGGGCGGCCTGGCGCCATCCTGCCTCGGCTGTGGAACGCCTGGGCGACATCGGCTACTACGAAGAACTGGCACGCATCGCAGAACGCGGCAAGCTGGACGCGATCTTCTTCGCCGACGGCGCCTCGGTCAGCCACATCGAGGACGGACCGCGCTGGTATCTTGAGCCGCTGACCATGCTGGCGGCAATCAGCCGCGCAACCGAGCGCATCGGCCTGATCAGCACGGTTTCGAGCACCTTCTATACGCCGTTCCACGCGGCACGCCTGGTCGCTTCGCTGGACCATATCTCGGGCGGGCGCATGGGCTGGAACGTGGTGACGTCGATGTTCGACGCGGAGGCGCGCAATCACGGCTACGAAGCCATGCCCGATCACGCCTGGCGCTACGGCCGAGCAGAGGAATTCATCGACGTCGTGCTGCGGCTGTGGGACTCGTGGGCCGACGACGCGCTGTTGCTGGATCGCGCACAGGGCATCTACGGGGAAGCCGACCGAATCAGGCCCATCAATCACCACGGCACCCATTTTCTGGTGGACGGCCCGCTGACCGTGCCTCGTCCCCCGCAAGGCCATCCCGTCCTGTTCCAGGCTGGCGCGTCCGACGAAGGGCGCGACCTGGCGGCCCGCCGCGCCGAGGCCATCTATGCGGTCGCCTACGATCTCCCGGCTGCCCAGTCCTACTACCGGGACATCAAGCGCCGCGTCCGGGAAGCCGGCCGGACGGAGCCGGTACCCATCATGCCCGGGCTGGTGGCATATGTGGCCTCGACGGAAGCGGAGGCCCGCGCCAAGCAGCGCGAGCTCGACGAGCTGCTGCCATCGGAGGCATCGCTCAGGCAACTGGGCATGTATCTGGGCCAGGACTGCGGGGACTGGGACCTGGACGCGCCCGTCCCGCCCCTCTCACCGCTGTCGGCGTTCGAAGGCCCGAAAGGCCGTTACGCCACGATCCTGCGCATCATCGAGGCCGAACGGCCCACCGTGCGCCAGCTACTGGGGCGGCTGGCCGCCGGCGGCGGACATTGCACCATGGTCGGCACACCCGAGCAGATCGCCGACCAGATGGAATACTGGCTCACCCACGAAGGCGCCGACGGATTCAACCTGATGCCGCCCACCCTGCCCGGGGGCATCGAGGATTTCGTCGAGCAGGTCGTCCCGGTGCTGCAGAAACGCGGGCTGTTCCGCACGGACTACGGGACCAGCACGCTGCGCGGCCACCTGGGCTTGCGCAGGCCACGCGGCAACACGCCGGGACGTGGCCGCCGATAAAGCCCAAAACGACAGAGCCCAAACCGAAGTCCGAGCTCTGACCGAATCCTGGAGCGGGCGATGGGAATCGAACCCACGACGTAAGCTTGGGAAGCTCAAGTTTTACCATTAAACTACGCCCGCGTTCGTAAGCCTTTGACTTACGAGGCCTGAAGATTGGCCTGTGCCGCCCGGGTGCCGCGTGTCGCGGCGTTTGAGTAAAATCAGAGTCTACCCAACCCAGCTGCAGCCCAACAGTTTACCCCATTTTGAATTTCTCCAAAGCTCCCTTGCCCCCTCTCACAGCCCAGGATCCGTCCGGCAGCACCCACATCCGCAGTTTCGTCCACCGCCGGGCTCACATCACTCCCAGCCAGGAACACGCCATCGTCCAATGGCTGCCGCAATGGTCCGTCCCGTACCGGAACGAACCCCTGGACTTGGCACAGGCCTTTGGCCGCACGGCGCCCACCATTCTGGAGATCGGCTTCGGGATGGGAGAAACCACGCAGCAGATCGCACAAGCACGGCCAGAGGACAACTTCCTCGGTGTGGAAGTCTTCAACGCCGGTGTGGGCGCTCTGCTCAAACGCATCCACGAGAACGACCTGCACAACGTGCGCATCGTCCAGCACGACGCCGTCGAAGTCCTGCGCGACATGATCGCGCCCGGGACGCTCGCGGGCGTGCATATCTATTTCCCCGACCCCTGGCCGAAGAAGCGGCACCACAAGCGGCGGCTCATCCAGCCCGCATTCATCTCGCTGCTGGCGAGCCGCATGGCCGAGGGCGCATACATCCACTGCGCCACTGACTGGGAACATTACGCGCTCCAGATGCTGGACGTGCTTTCCGGCGCTTCGGAACTCCGGAACACCTGTAACGGCTTCGCTCCCCGGCCCGACTACCGGCCGCTGACAAAATTCGAGAACCGGGGCCTGCGCCTGGGACACGGCGTCTGGGACCTGATTTTCACGCGACGCGCGCCGGCGCACGCCGCTCCAACCCTGGAGAATGCATGATGTACCCGGAAATCGAACCCTATGCGAGTGGCTTCCTGGACGCGGGGCACGGCCACCGCGTGTATTGGGAACTGTGCGGCAACCCGGAGGGCCGCCCGGCCGTCTTCCTGCACGGGGGGCCCGGTGCCGGATGCTCGGCCGCCCACCGCCGGCTCTTCGATCCGAAGCGCTACAAGATCCTGCTCTTTGACCAGCGTGGCTGCGGCCGGTCCACCCCCTCGGCCAGCCTGGACCACAACACGACGTGGGACCTGGTCTCCGACATCGAACAGTTGCGGGACGTAGTGCTGAAAGCCGAACAGATGCTGGTGTTCGGCGGCTCCTGGGGCTCCACGCTGGCGCTGGCCTATTCCGAAGCCCATCCCGAGCGGGTTCGGGCGCTGATCGTGCGAGGGATTTTCCTGCTGCGTCCGGAAGAATTGCGCTGGTTCTACCAGGAGGGCGCCTCGTGGCTGTTCCCGGACTACTGGGAAGACTACCTGGCCCCCATTCCGGAAGCTGAGCGGGGCGACCTGATCTGGGCGTATCGTCGGCGTCTGACGGGAAGTGACCCGGCTCGCCAATTGCAGGCCGCCCATGCCTGGACGCAATGGGAAAGCCGCACTATCAGCCTGCTGCTGAACCCCGAGCACATCCGGGCCCACGCGACGGACCAGGCCGCTCTGGCCTTTGCACGCATCGAGAACCACTACTTCGTCAATCACGGCTTCATGGACGATGGCCAGCTTCTCCGCGATGCAAGCCGGCTGGCCGACATCCCGGGAGTGATCGTCCAGGGGCGCTACGATTGCTGCACCCCCGCGCGCTCAGCCTGGGACCTGCACCGTGCGTGGCCCAAGGCCGACTTTCACATGATTGCGGACGCGGGCCACGCCTTTGACGAGCCCGGGAACCTGAAGCAGCTCCTGGCCGCAACGGACCGCTACGCCCGGGACTAGTGTCCCGACAGGGCGGGTTCTCAGCGGAACCCGCCGCGCCCGAAACCGCCCAGGTTCTTCAGGCCGCCCATGGCGCGCATCATCTTGGCCATGCCGCCCTTTTTCATCTGCTTCATCATGCCTTGCATCTGGTCGAACTGCTTGAGCAGGCGGTTGACTTCCTGGACCGGCACCCCGGCGCCGGTGGCAATGCGCCGCTTGCGCGAGGCCTTGATGAGATCGGGCTTGGCGCGCTCGCGCGGGGTCATGGAGTTCAGGATGCCCTCGGTGCGCGCGAGCTGCTTGTCGGCTTGCCCGCCCTGGACCTGCGCAGCCGCTTGCGCAAACTGGGCCGGCAGTTTTTCCAGCAGCGACCCCATGTCGCCCAGTTTTTTCACCTGTTGCAACTGTTCGCGGAAGTCGTTCAGGTCGAACCGCTTGTCGGATTTGAGCCGCGCCGCAAGCTTCTGCGCCTCGGCAATGTCGATGTTCTTCTGGGCCTGCTCGACCAGCGAGAGAATGTCGCCCATGCCCAGGATGCGCTGGGCCATGCGCTCCGGATGAAAAGGCTCCAGCCCGTCGAGCTTCTCGGATACGCCGACGAACTTCAGAGGCTTGCCGGTGATCTGACGCACCGACAGCGCGGCGCCGCCCCGCGCATCCCCATCGAGCTTGGTCATCACCACGCCGGTCAAGGGCAAGGCATCGGAAAACGCCCGCGCGACATTGACCGCGTCCTGACCCTGCATCGCATCCACCACGAACAGCGTCTCGATGGGTGAGAGGAGCCCGTGCAAGGCCCGGATCTCGTCCATCATCATCTGGTCGATACCCAGGCGCCCCGCGGTATCGACGAGCAGCACGTCATAATGGTGACGGCGCGCATGATCCAGTGCCAGTCGCGCGATGTCCTCTGGCTTCTGCGACGGATCGGTCGGCAGGAAATCCACGCCCACCTGCTCGGACACCGTGCGCAATTGGTCGATGGCAGCCGGGCGGTAGACGTCCGCGCTGACGGTGAGAACCTTCTTGCGGCCGGTCTTGCGGCCATGCTGCACATGACCGCCCTCGGACAACCATTTGGCCAGTTTTCCGGTGGTGGTGGTCTTGCCGGCGCCCTGCAGGCCGGCCATCAGGATCACGGCGGGCGGCTGCGTGGCCAGCGACAGCTCGGCGGCCTCGTCGCCCAGATCGCCCCCCATGAGCGCGGTCAATTCACGATGCACGACGCCGACCAGCGCCTGGCCCGGATTGAGGCTGCCGATCACGTCCTGACCCAGCGCCGCCTGCTTGACGCGAGCCACGAATTCGCGGACCACAGGCAGCGCAACGTCCGCCTCCAGCAGGGCCAGACGGACTTCGCGCAGCATTTCCTGGGTATTGGCTTCCGTAAGCCGGGCCTCGCCGCGCATGGTCTTGACGATGCGCGAGAGTCGGGAAGTCAGGTTATCGAGCATGATGCAGTATCCACGAAACTGGTTGATCCACCGATCCGCGCATAAAATGGAAGCTTTTGGAGCGCCCACCGCGCCGGACACCGATAGGACTTATGGCTGTCAGCATTGTATTTCACTTGCTTGCCGCGCTGGCCTACGCAACCCTGGGCCTTGCGCTCTGGCGGCCGATTGCCCGGGTGGACCAGGTCGCACCCACCGGCGTCATCGGCCGCAGCTGCCTCCTCGGTGCCATCGCGCTGCATGGCATCGGGCTGGCGGCAGCCGTCATTGTGCCCGCGGGGCTGCATCTGGGCTGGGCGCTGGCGCTGTCCACCGCCATGTGGCTGGGGATGATCGTATTCTGGGTCGAAAATTTCCTGCTGCGGCTGGACAGCCTGCTTCTGCTGCTGCTGCCCGTAGCAGCCGTCGTCAGCCTTCTGGCGGCCGTCTTTCCCCACGGGTACGTCGTTCCGCACGCCAACAGCGACTGGCTGCGCACGCATCTGCTGATCGCCATGATGGCGTACGGCCTCATCACGGTGGCGGCCTTGCACGCCATGCTGATGACCGTACTCGATCGCCATCTGCACCGGCCGATCGAGGCCAGGGGCGACCAGGGACCCATGGCGCGTGCAATGGCTGCCATGCCGCCGCTGCTCACCCTCGAGCAGTTGCTGTTCCGCCTGATCTGGATCGGCTTCGGCGCGCTCACGCTCACGGTGATCACCGGCATCGTGGTGTCCATGCGCCTGAGCGGCTATCCACTGCCGTTCGACCACAAGACCGTGTTCACTCTGCTGTCGTGGGTGACCTTCGGAGTGCTGCTGGCGGGTCGCCACATCCAGGGTTGGCGAGGCCGCCTTGCATTGCGCTGGACGCTCGCCGGATTTGCGTTCCTGCTACTGTCCTACACCGGGAGCCGTTTCGTCCTGGAAGTCATCCTGCATCGAGGCACCGTTGGCTAAGCTACTCATCTGGGCCGTCATCATCCTGGCCGTCCTGCTGGTTTCTCGCATTCTGAACGCCCAAAAGCACCAGGCGCGCCAGGCCGCCCGTCGACAATCGGCCGACTCGCAAGCTGCAGCCGAGACCATGGTGCGGTGCGCGCACTGCCGTATTTACCTGCCGCGCGCCGAGGCCTACATGAGCCAGGGGCAGACATTCTGCTGCGCCGAACATGCGCGGCTCGGGCTGAAACACGATAGCTGAATCAAACGCCGCCCCTAC
>DATNAI010000282.1:0-7936 GCA_035572875.1 Castellaniella sp.
CTGATCGACGTCGTGCTGATATTGACCGACACCGATGGCTTTGGGCTCGATCTTGACGAGTTCCGCCAGCGGGTCCTGCAGGCGCCGCGCGATGGAAACTGCTCCTCTGAGGCTCACGTCCATGTCCGGGAATTCGTGTGCCGCCAGCTCCGAGGCCGAATAGACGGAGGCACCCGCCTCCGAGACCACCACGCGCTCGAAGTCGAGTTCCGGGTGCCGTTCGCGCAGCGTAGCGGCCAGGCGGTCTGTTTCGCGCGAGGCGGTGCCGTTGCCGATCGCGATGAGGGCGATCTGGTGGCGTTCGACCAGTGTCGCCAGCGTGCGCAGGCTGCCTTCGATGTCCTTGCGGGGTTCGAACGGGTAGATGGTGGCGGTTTCCAGCACCTTTCCGGTGGCGTCGATGGCCGCGACCTTGACGCCGGTACGGATGCCGGGATCCAGCCCCAGCACTGCCTTGGGGCCGGCCGGCGCGGCCAGCAGCAGATCCTTCAGATTGGCGGCAAAGACGCGGATGGCCTCCGCTTCGGCCTCTTCGCGCAGCTTAGTGACCAGCTCGGTCTCGAACGTGGTCAGCAGTTTCACGCGCCAGGTCCAGCGGCAGACTTCGGCCAGCCAATGCTGACGCGGCGTCGCCTGCGCGTCAAAACGCGCATCCACCGCCAGCAGTTCCGCCACCTTCTGTACGCAAGGGTGAGGGTTCTCGGATTCGCGTTCGGTTGTGAGCCCGAGCCGCAGGTCCAGAATCCCCTGCTGGCGGCCGCGCAGCATCGCCAGGACCCGATGAGAAGGCAAAGTGCGCAGAGTTTCACTGAAATCGAACCAGTCGCGGAAGTTGGCGCCCTCGTTTTCCTTGCCCTCCACGACCTTGGCGTAGAGCAGACCCGTGCTCCAGAGTTCGGTGCGCAGGGCCTGCAGTACGGGGGCCTGTTCGGCGAACCGCTCGGCCAGAATGTCACGCGCGCCGTTCAGGGTGGCCTTGGTATCGGCAAAGCCGGCTTCCGCATTCAGATAGGGGGCTGCGGCCTGTTGCGGGTCGGCGGCCGGATCGCCCAGCAGCGTCTCTGCCAGTGGCTCCAGGCCTGCTTCTCGGGCGATCTGGGCGCGGGTGCGGCGCTTGGGCTTATAGGGCGCGTACAGGTCTTCGAGCCGCTGTTTGCTGTCCGCAGCCAGAATCTGCTGCCGCAGGGCGTCATCCAGCTTGCCTTGCTGGGCGACCGAATCGAGGATGGCGATCCGGCGGCCTTCCAGCTCGCGGATGTAGAGCAGCCGCACTTCGAGCTGACGCAGGACGGTATCGTCCAGGCCGCCGGTGGCCTCTTTGCGGTAGCGGGCGATGAACGGTACGGTGGCGCCCGAGTCCAGCAGGTCGACGGCGGCGGCGACCTGCGCGGGCCGGGCCCCCAGTTCCGCCGTCAGGAGCCGCAACACGCGGGCGGGGTCGACCTCGTGGGTCGGTAGAGCAGGACTTGTGGCGTTCATGGCAGTCTTAAAATACCAGATTCAAGCGGCGCATTTTGCCACAGGCTTGGAGTTTGCCTCTGTTTCCTGTCGTATCATCGCCGGACTGCCGGTGTAGCCTGGTCCCTACCATGATTGCTGATGATTTGAGCGAGTTGTTCGGCGCCGAAGGGCCACTGGCCAGGGCCGTGCCGGCCTATGTGCCGCGTGAGGCGCAGCTTGCCCTGTCCCTGGCGATCGAGCAGGCAATCGATACCCAGGATGTGCTGGTGGCCGAGGCGGGTACGGGTACGGGCAAGACCTGGGCCTATCTGGTGCCGGCCTTCCTGTCGGGTGGCAAGACGCTGATTTCCACTGGGACGCGCACTCTTCAGGATCAGTTGTTCCGGCGGGATATACCGCGGTTGCGCGAGGCGCTCGCGCTGCCGGTCGACGTGGCGCTGCTGAAAGGGCGCGGCAACTATGTCTGCCACTACCATCTGGATCGGCTGGGGCAGGACGATCGCGCCTTGAAGTCGCGCGATGAGATTCCACAGTTGCGGGCGATCCAGCGGTTCGTGCGCGAGACCGAGAGCGGCGACAGGGCGGACCTTCCCGCCGTGCCCGAAAATGCCGACATCTGGAACCGGGTGACCTCCACGCGTGAAAACTGTCTGGGCCAGGAGTGCCCGTTCATCAAGGACTGTTTCCTGATGAAGGCCCGCCGCCGCGCGCAGGAAGCCGACGTGGTGGTGGTCAATCACGCGCTGTTCATGGCCGACCTGGCGCTGCGCGAGGAAGGCATCGCCGATCTGTTGCCCGAGACGCAACTGGTGGTCTTCGACGAGGCGCATCAATTGCCGGAAACCGCGACCCGGTTTCTGGGACAAAGCGTTTCGCTCCATCAGATTCTGGACTGCGCAAAGCTGGCCGAAGCAGCCGGGCTCGCCCACGCTCGCGAGGCGGTGCGCTGGAGCGACTTGTGCGGCGCGCTGGATGCCGCCGCGCGCGAGCTGCGGCTGGTGGGCGCCCCGATCGCAAAGCTGCCTGGCGGGCGCGTCACGTTCGATCACATTCCGGACGCCGATAGTTTTGATCGGGCGCTGGCGACCCTGGTGAAGGCTCTGGATACGTTGGCTGACGCGCTGGCGACCCAGGAGGAGCGCGACCCGGAGCTGGCGACCGCGGCCCGTACGGCGCGCACGTTGCGCGCGCGACTGGTTCAATGGTCCCAGCCCGCCCGTGGCGAGCCTGAGCCGGCCGATCAGGCGGCCGTGCGCTGGATTGAACACGGCACCCAGTCTGTGCGCCTGCATCGCGCCCCCCTGTCGGTCGCCCGGATCTTTTCGGGGTTCAGGCGCCCCGGGCAGAGCTGGGTACTGACGTCGGCGACGCTGTCCGTGAAGGGAAACTTCAGTCATTTCCAGCGTCAGCTCGGATTGTCCGAAGCGGCTACCCGCAGTTGGGCTTCGCCCTTCGATTACCCCGCCCAGGGATTGCTTTACGTGCCTGAACGCCTGCCGTGGCCCAACGATCCCGGTTATACCGATGCTTTCGTGCGGACACTGTTGCCGCTCGTCGATGCCTGTCCCGGCGGCGTGTTGGTGTTGTGCACGACCTTGCGGGCGGTGGAGCGGGTGGCCGACCAGTTGCTGCGCGGCATGTTGCAGTCGGACCGGGCCGTCATGCGCCAGGGCGAAGGCACGCGCGGTGTGCTGCTCGAGCGCTTCCGCGCGGCCGGCAATGCGGTGTTGGTGGGCAGCACCAGCTTCTGGGAGGGGATCGACGTTCCGGGCGATGCCCTGATGCTGGTGGCCATCGACAAGCTGCCCTTTGCCCCACCCGACGATCCGGTTCTGGAGGCGCGGCTCAATGCCTGCAAGGCCGACGGCGGCAACCCGTTCATGGAATACCAGTTGCCGCAGGCGGCGCTGCTGCTCAAGCAAGGTGCCGGGCGCTTGATCCGGTCCGAGAAGGACCGAGGGGTCCTGATGGTCGGAGACGGCAGGCTGGTGGACAAACCTTATGGGCGGCTGCTATGGCAGGGACTTCCGCCGTTTGCGCGTACGCGCGATGCGAGTCTGGCGGTTCAATTCATGGGCGCGCCGCCAGCGCGCACATCGGTGGCACCAGCGGTTCTGGAAGATTCGCCGGCGCGTTGAACGAGCCGGTACCGATCATAGCCAGTTGACGGGGTTCCAGGGGTTCTGCGGGTCCTTCAGCCCCTGCTTGTAGTACTTGCTGTTGGGAAAGTTCTTGTCCAGCACGCGCTTGGCATCGTCGCGCAGTTTTTCCAGGTGCAGCTTGTCATAGCTGAGGACCATGATGTAGAGCGCCTTTTCCACGATGGGTGCGCCCTCGAAATCGGTGACCACCTGCTGCGCCCGGTTCGCCGCAGCGACATAGGCGCCGCGCTGGTAGTAATACTGGGCGACGTGGACTTCGTTTTCGGCGATGGTATTGACCAGCCAGGCTGCGCGTTTGCGGGCATCCGGCGTGTAGCGGCTATCCGGGTAGCGCTTGATCAGCTCGTTGAAGGCCTCATAGGATTCGCGCAGGCCCTTGGGGTCGCGTTCGCTGGGATCCTGGCGCGTGATGTTGGACAGAACGGCGCTGGGCGGAGTGAACGTGATCATGCCCTTCAGGTAGAGCATATAGTCCGTGCCAGGGTGGTTGGGGTATTGCTGTGTGAAGCGGTCGATGGCCGCCTTGGCCTGCTCGGGCTCCTCATCCTTCCAGTCCACGTACGCTTGATCGATCAGGGCCTGCTGGGCGTAGATGCCGAACGGGTAGCGCGCTTCCAGCGCCTCGAGATTCTTGCGCGCGTCCTCCCACCGGCCCGAGCTCATGTCCTCTTTGGCCTGGCTGTACAGACGCTCGGCGCTCCAGCCGGCCGTCGGGTCCACCTTGCCCGTCGAAGAGCAGCCGGCCACCAGCGCCACGAATACGCAGGCGGTGGCGATTCGAGCCAGGTTCGACAGGGATTTCAGGCAAACGGATACGTGCACGGCCACGGAACGTCCTTGATCAAGGTGTTAGCATTGTCGGCAGATTATATGATTAGTCGCCATGCCTGACACGGACATCGCCAGCCCGGACAGAGAGTCCAGCGCCCCGGATTGCTTCGATCTGCCACTGACCACCCTGCCGGACCGGCTGGACAAGGTATTGGCGAGGCTCATGCCGCAGCATTCCCGCAGCCGCCTGCAGGCATGGATAGAGGGCGGCCACGTGCTGGTTGACGGGCAGGCCGGCCGCATCCGTACGCGCGTCGGGCCGGGGGCCCACATCCTGGTCTGGCCGCAGCAGGCGCCGGAAGATCTGGCGTTCGTGCCGGAGCCTGTGGAATTCGAGGTCGTTGCCGATTCCCCGCTATGGATCGTCGTGAACAAGCCTGCTGGGCTGGTGACGCATCCGGGCGCGGGCAACTGGCATGGCACCTTGCTCAATGGCCTGCTGTACCGCTATCCCGAACTGAGCCGCGTAGCACGCGCCGGCATCGTGCACCGCCTGGACAAGGACACCTCGGGGCTGCTGGTGGTTGCCCGTACCGAGACGGCACAGACCCATCTGGTGCGGCAATTGCAGGCCCGTACGGTGAAGCGCGAGTATCGGGCCCTGGTTCAAGGAGCGTTGGCCGGTGAGGGCACGGTGGACGCCTCTATCGGGCGGGACGCCCGTGTCCCGGTGCGCATGAGCGCCGATCGCCCCATCGCTCCGAAACAAGCGATCACGCATTACCGGGTGCTGGCTTCGGGCCGCGCGGAAAACCTGGTGGTCACTGAAGTCGCCTGCCACCTGGAGACGGGGCGCACGCACCAGATTCGCGTCCACATGGCCTTGCTGCACCATCCGCTGCTGGGCGACGGCCTGTACGGTGGTCGCGCTATCCTGGGGGCACAGCGCCAGATGCTGCACGCCCGTGCCTTGAGCTTCCAGGACCCCGGCGACGGCCAATGGCAGCATTTCGAGACGGAACTCGCCGCCGACTTTGAACAGGTCCGGGAACGGATCGACTGGGGGGACGCCTCATGACGGTGATTTCTCTGCAATCGGATGTCCGTGGCGTGACGGGAGAACCCTGGACGGGGGTGCGGTATTTCTGTACCTGGCGGACAGGCGGCGCAAGCCTCGCCCCATGGGACAGTCTGAATCTGGGGACGCACGTCCAGGATTTGCCTGAGGCGGTTCGGGCCAACCGGGCGCGCTTGCGGCAGTCGCTGCCCGCGGAGCCTCTGTGGCTCGAGCAGGTGCATGGGACGCAGGTCTGCGACGCGGATGGAGGGGACATCGGGCACATGGGGAACCCGCCTCGCGCGGATGCGGCGGTCACCACCGAAAAGGGCCGCCCGCTGGCCATCATGACGGCCGACTGCTTGCCAGTCGTTCTGGCGGATCAGGCGGGGCGTGTGTTGGGGGTGGCTCACGCAGGCTGGCGGGGATTGGCGGCGGGAGTCCTCGAAAATACGTTGTCGGCCATGCGGGCGCGCTGTCCGGATGCCCGTTCGTGGCGTGCCTGGGTGGGCCCTGCAATTGGTCAGCCGGCCTTCGAGGTCGGCGAAGAAGTCCGGGAAGCCTTCGTGAGCGCCGACCCGGAAGCTGCTTGCTGCTTCGTGCGCTGGGCCGACAGTGGACGCTGGCACGCCGATCTCGCCGGGCTTGCGCGACTTCGCCTGTCCCATGCGGGGGTGGCGCGCGCGCAGCTGAGCGGGGAATGCACGCATCGGAATGCCGACCGGTATTTTTCCTATCGCCGCGACGCCCGCACGGGCCGGCAGGCGACGCTCGCGTGGCTGGTATAAAGTATAAGTATGCGTAGCCACATGGCGGCTCTCGGGCTAGCAACTTTGCCCGATTGACGCCATTTGCCAGAATGACAAAATGAATAACGAATGAGGGGTCGGCTCAAGCCGATCCAAAGGGGGCGGTGTGAGTGATCGGAATCCTTCCCAGCGGCTGATGCCTGCCGGCATCGCTCCCGATTTGCTGGCCTCCATTCAATCCGATTTCGTTTGCGGCTGGCAGTCGCTCGTGGATCAGGCGCGGCGCGGTGACCTGCCGGTCCCGGAGGACCGCCGGTTTGCCTCCGAGGCCTGGCTCGCGCATCCACAGTCCCTGTTCGCCGCGCATGCTTATCTGCTGATGGCGCGCACCATGCGCCGCTTGGCGGATGCGGCCGACGTCGGGGAGGCGGCCCGCGCCCGGCTGCGGTTTTCAGTGATGCAGTGGGTGGAGGCCTGCGCGCCGTCCAATTTCCTCGCGTCCAATCCGCAGGCCATGCAGGCGCTGCTGCGAACGGGCGGTGATTCGCTGCAACAGGGGTTTGGCAACCTGCTTCGTGATCTGCAGCGTGGCCGCATGACGCAGACCGATGAATCGGCGTTCGAGCCAGGCCGCAATCTGGCGATCACGCCGGGCGCGGTGGTCTACGAAAACACGCTCATGCAGGTGATCCAGTATCAGCCGCAGACGCCACAGGTCCACGCGAAGCCGCTGCTGATGGTGCCGCCCTGCATCAACAAGTATTACGTATTGGACCTGCAGCCGGCCAACTCGCTGGTTCTACACGCGGTGCTGGCGGGCTTCCAGGTGTTCATGATCTCCTGGCGCAATCCACGCGCGGGCGATGCCGACGGGATCGATCGCAAGACCTGGGACGACTATGTCGAAGACGGTGTGCTGCAGGCCATTCGCGTGGTGCGGGATCTGACTCGAGCGCCACAAATCAACGCGTTGGGGTTTTGCGTCGGCGGCACGTTGCTGGCCAGCGCGCTGGCGGTTGCGCGCGCCCGCGGCGAGGATCCGGTCGCGGCCCTGACGCTGCTCACCACGTTCCTGGATTTCCAGGACACCGGGGTGCTCGGCGTTTTTGTGGATGAAATGCATGCGCGGGCGCGCGAGCAGCAGCTTGGCGCGGGCGGTCTCATGACGGCGCGTGAGCTGTCCACGACCTTCTCGTTCCTGCGGCCTTCCGAACTGGTCTGGAATTATGTGGATTCCCGCTACCTGATGGGCCAGCCGCCGCGCGCCTTCGATTTGTTGGCCTGGAATGCGGACGGCACGAATCTGCCGGGCCCGTTCTTCGTCTGGTATTTTCGCAACACCTACCTGGAAAACCGCCTGAAATCGGGCTTGCTGCCCGTCTGCGGCAGCGTGGTGGACTTGCATACGCTGGACATGCCCACTTATTTGTACGCATCGCGTGACGATCACATCGTGCCCTGGACGTCGGCCTATGCCTCCACTTTGTTGCTGGGCGGGCCGCTGCGCTTCGTGCTGGGTGAATCCGGCCACATTGCCGGGGTCATCAACCCTCCCGAACGCGGTCGGCGAGGTTACTGGGTCGCGGCGGATGCGGATGAACTCCCCAGCGATCCGCAGGTGTGGCTGGCGGGCAGTTCCCATCAAGCCGGAAGCTGGTGGCCCGATTGGCTTGCCTGGCTGGCCGATCGCTCCGGGCCGTTGCGGCGGGCGCGACGCACGTTGGGCAATCGAAAAT
>DATNAI010000283.1:0-2977 GCA_035572875.1 Castellaniella sp.
CTGCTGACGCTGAGTTCGGTCTTCGTGCCGCTTTTCGGCGTGATCCTGGGGCGCCTGGGCACGCATCCTGCCTATCTGTCCGGTACTCCTCGGGCGATCCACACCGCTCCGGCCGTGATCTGGGCGCTGGGCATTGCGTGCTATCAGGGGTTGGCCCTATGGGCCCCGCAATACGGCAGTGCCCTGCCCACCTTGCTGCTGACCTTCATCCTGGGAGCGGCGAGCGCGCGCGTGGGCGCGCGCGCCGCCCAGGCCGCACCGCAATGACTCAACCCTTCTCGGGGTCCTTCACCGCCTCGTAGGTGTGGAACTCGACGTTCTGCAGGACGCCATTGACCCGCTCCACGCGACGGATGTAGACGTTCTGGACGATGTCGCGGGTTTTGGGATCGATCAGGATGGGCCCGCGCGGGCTCATCCACTTCATGCCCTTGACGGCCGACATGAAGGCATCCCCGCCGGCATCGCCGTTGGTTTTTTTCAGAGCCTCGTAGATCAGATTCATGCCATCGTATCCGGCCACCGAGATCATGTTCGGGCGCACCCCCGGGTACGCCTTCGTATAAGCGGCGACATACGCCTTGTTTTCCGGCGAGTCGTGCGACTGCGCGTAATAGTACGAGGTGATGATCCCCAGCGCGCTGTCGCCGATGGCATCGATCATGTCCTCGGTCGTGATGTCGCCTGTCGCCAGCAACTTGATTCCCGTCTTGTCCAGGCCGCGCTCCTTGTAGCCTTTGGCGAAGGAAATCCCCTGATCACCGTTGGGGATGAACAGGAACAGGGCATCCGGCTTGGCGTCCTTGATTTTCTGCAGGAACGGCGCGAAGTCCGGGCTGGTCAGCGGCGTGTGCAATTCGCCGACGATCTCGCCGCCGGCCTCCGTAAAGGTCTTCTTGAACTGCTTGGCGGCATCATGGCCGGGGCCGTAGTCCGCGACGATGACGTAGACCTTCTTGACGCCGTTTTCCTTGGCCCAGGTGGCCATGGGCGCCGCAACCTGCGGCAGCGTCGTCGAGGTGCGGGTGATGTAGTCGGACTTGGTGGTGATGGCGGAGGTGGCCGCGTTCATCACGACCATGGGCGTGTGGGTTTCCTGGGCCAGCGGTGCCGTCGCAAACGCGCCGGGCGTCAGGCCGAAGCCCGCCAGCACGTCGACTTTGTCATTGATGAGCAGACCTTGGGCCTCGCGCTTGGTGATGGTGGGATTGACGCCGGTATCGTCCTTGACGATCAGCACGACCTTGCGTCCCGCCACCGTATCGCCATGCTGCTGAACGTACAGCTTCACGCCGTTCATCATCTGCTGGCCGGTCGTGGCAAAGGGCCCCGAGAGCGGAACGACGAGCCCGATCTTCAGCTCCTTGGCCTGCGCCAGGCCGGGCGCCACCGCCGCGAAACATACGGCGGCAAGCGCCATTTTCAGCTTCAACATCCGAATCATGTGTAGTCTCCTCTGGGATCCTCTATCCCACCGACTGACTGTAACCCGGGCCGCGCACTGGGAACTGCCGGCGTTCCCGCCGCCAGCCCCGAAAGGCCCTAGGAGAATCCCTGAATCAGGGGGGGCCTAGCGGAAACCCTGACGTCAATCAAATGGGCCGGAGATTGATAGGGGCCGATGCAGCCAATCGGAACCCGACGAGCCGAAACCTTCCCCGCCATGTCCCATCCAACCTACAATGCCTTCGCCCCTGGCTGCATCTGGAACGAACCCTCAAGGAAATCCGATACCCATGGAATGGAAAGTCGCGCTGGCCGAAAGCGGTATGTGGCTCATCAAGGCCTATGTCCTGACACTGCTGATCGGGGTCTTCGCCACCTGGGGCCTGGTGCGATTCACACGGTGGGGCAATCAGTTCTGGCAGTTGACGGCCGCCTATTTTTCGCCGCGCCGAAGCTGGAAGCCGATCGCCGGGCTGGCCTTGATCCTGCTGCTGACGCTGGCCGCCGTGCGCGTGGATGTGCTGTTCTCCAACTGGTACAACACCATGTACAGCGCGCTCCAGAAGATGGACCAGGCCGGCTTCTGGGCCGCCATGCTGCTGTTTGCGATCCTCGCCACGGTGCATGTCGTGCGCTCGCTGTTCGACTTCTATGTGGAGCAGGCTTTCGTGGTCCATTGGCGCGAATGGCTGAACGAGCGCATGCTGGCGCGCTGGATGGAGCGCCAGGCCTATTACCGTTCCCTGTCGCTCAGCCACCTCGCCGACAACCCGGACCAGCGGATCCAGCAGGACATCACCAATTTTGCGCAGACGTCCATGACGCTGGCTGTGGGGCTCATCAATTCGCTGGTGTCGACCATCGCATTCACCGCGATCCTCTGGAGCCTGTCCGGCCCCATGACGGTACTCGGGTACGAGATTCCGCGGGCCATGGTATTCCTGGTCTTCATCTACGTCTTCATCGCCACCATCCTGGCGATCTGGATCGGGAAGCCACTGATCCTGCTTAACTTCCTGAATGAAAAACTGAACGCCGATTATCGTTATGCGCTGGTCCGCGTGCGCGAATACGCCGAGAGCATTGCCTTCTACCGCGGAGAGCGGGTCGAAGGCAGCACGCTTCGCGGAGTGTTCCGGCAGGTCATCGGCAATGCCTGGGCCATCATCTACCGGTCGCTGAAATTCCTGGGATTCAATTTCGTCGTCACCCAGACGGCGGTCGTCTTCCCTTTCATCATCCAGGCGGCGCGCTTCTTCACCAAGCAGATCAGCCTGGGCGACCTGATCCAGACCGCACAGGCTTTCGGGCAGTTGCAGACCAACTTATCGTTCTTCCGCAATATTTACGACAGCTTCGCCACCTATCGTGCCACCCTGGACCGCTTGACCGGATTTGATGCGACCATTGATGCCGCCCGGGCCATGACGCTGCCGCCATCGCGCCAGGACGGCCAGCGGCTCGCGCTGCTGGGTGTCACCGTCCGTCGGCCGGATGGCGAGGCGCTGCTGAAAGACGTCAACCTGGAAGT
>DATNAI010000284.1:0-14188 GCA_035572875.1 Castellaniella sp.
GCAATGGCCGGCACCGCCGGCATGAAGAAGGTGACGGGCACCAGCAGGGCCACCGCCATGGTCGCGCTGAGCCCGGGCACGGCGCCGATGAAAAGACCGTAGATGGACGACAGCAGGACCACCACCAAGACGTAGGGGTCCGTAATCATGCCGAACGCGGCAATAATGTGATCAAGCATGGATCAGTCTCCGGCGATCAGGCGAATGGTTCGAGCAGGCCCCAGGACAGCGGCACGTGCAACAGGGAATAGAAGGCGTAGAAAATGATCACGCCCCCCAGGACGGCGACCACCACGGCGGGTACCGGCCGCACCCCAAAGGCCAGGAACAGCGTCAGCAGGAAGATCACGGAGAAGACGACGAATCCGACGCTGTCCGAGAACAGGATGTACAGCACGATCATGATCGGCACCAGCAGGAACCGGAACACGCTGTGGGCGCTGCGGAATTCGTTCGACAGCCGGAACCACTCCGCACGCGGCCGCGCCTTCAGGCCGTTGCGGATCAGGAAAATGGCACAGAGAATGAACCCCGCGCCTATGGCGGTGGGGAAAGCGCGCGGCCCGAAGTCCTGGCCGGGGATAACGGGAAAGGTCTGCGAATACAGCACGACGGCAATCCCGAAGAGCGCGAGCAGGATCCCGGTCAACACGTCACTGACTTTCATGCGAATGGTCCTTGGTTCGGTCCGGGCGGGCGCACGGCGGCCCGCCCGGTGACGCCCGGCAGCATGCCTTCAGGCGTACAGGCGCCGGGCAGCCGCCGCGCCCGGGAGATCAGTCCTTGGCCAGGCCCAGGGTCTTCATGATCTTGCCCATGTCGGCGTCGCTCTTGGCCATGAAGGTGCCGAAGTCCTTGCCACTGGCGTAGGCGATGCCGTAGCCCTGCTTGGTCATGAAGTCCTTGTACTCCTGGCTGTGATTGATCTTGTCCAGGACCTTCTCGTACTTGGCCGCGATGTCGGCCGGCAGGCCCTTGGGGGCCACGATGCCGCGCCAGGCACCCATCGCCCAGTCGGACCCGGTTACCGACTTGAGCGTCGGCACGTCCGGATACAGGCCAGCCGGTTTGTCCGCCATCACTGCCAGCGGCTTGGCTTTCCCCGCATCGATCAGGGAGCGGGCCTCGGGCAGGGAGACCGGAACCAGGTCCACCCCCCCGGCAACCAGCTCCAGCATCGCCGGCGCCGCTCCGTTCGACGGCACCCAGCGGATGGCGTCCGGCTTGATCTGCAGGCTGTTCAGCATGCCGGCCAGCGCGAGCTGCCAGATGCCGCCTTCGCCCGTGCCGGATGCCTTCAGCTTGCCGGGATTCGCCTTGGCCGCATCGAGCAGATCCTGGAGTTTCTTGTATTTCGAGTTGGCCGCCACGGTCACACCCGACGGGTCGAAGTTCATCAGCGCCAGCGGCGTGTAATCGCTGGGGGTGAGCTTGGTCAGCGCCATGTGGTGCTGCATGGAGATCTCCACCGAGATCAGCCCGATGGTGTAGCCGTCGGGTTTGGCCGAGGCCATGGCCTGGTTGCCCACGACCCCGTTGCCCCCCGGGCGGTTGACCACGTTGACCGGGGTACCCAGTTCTTTTTCCATGAGACTGCCGATGATGCGCGCCGTGGCGTCCGTGCCGCCCCCCGGCGACCACGACAGCAGCAGCGTGATGGGGCGATCGGGCCAAGCGGCGCTCGCCGTGGCCGAGACCATGGCCAGTACGGTGACTGCGGCCATTTTCGTCAAGGTGAATCGTTTCATTTGTCCCTCTCCGTTTTGTGGATCATGAGTTGAAGACACTGCAGACTGCCAAACAGGCGCGTTCATCAGTAGGTCGCGCGCCCGCCCGACAGATCAAAGACTGCACCGGTACTGAACGTGCAGGAATCCGAGCACAACCACGCGACCAGTTCGGCCACCTCCTCAGGTTCGCCCAGCCGCTTCATGGGGCTTTTGGCCACCATGGCTTGTACATGCTCGGGCGTCATCTGCTCGAGCAGCGACGTCCGCACCGCGGCCGGCGCAATGGCGTTGACCAGAATGCCCGAACCGGCGAGCTCCTTGCCCAGAGATTTGGTCAGCGCGATGACCCCGGCCTTGGAGGCGCTGTAGGCCGACGAGTTGGGAGTGCCTTCCTTGCCCGCCAGCGATGCGATATTGACGACCCGACCCCGCCCCGTGTCCCGCATGAGCGGGAGCACGGCGTGGCACACATTGAACACGCCCAGCAGATTGACTGAAATGATCCTGGCCCACACGGTGGGATCGAAGGATTCGAGCGGAACCGTGGGGCCGGAAAACCCCGCGTTGTTGATCAGGAAATCCAGCCGGCCATGGTGATCCCGGACCTCCTGGGCCGCCCGCATCACGGACGGCAGGTCGGAGACGTCGACCGGCGCTGCATCGGCGTCGGCCGCATCCGCCGCCAGGTCCCAGGTGCAGACGGTGGCACCGGCCTGCTGCAGACGCTCACGAATCGCCGCACCGATGCCCGCGCTGCCGCCCGTGACCACCGCCACCGAGTCGGAAAAGTCATAGCGGGCCGTTCGATGCGCCCCATTCATCGGATGAACTGGTCCACGTAAGCCTCGCCCAGACCGACTTGGGTGTAATGCGCCCGACACATGGCGATCTTGGTGAAGACGTCCTCGTAGCCGATGTTCTTGCCGTAGGGATCGGTGTAGTACATGACGCCGTTGACCTGGAAGAACGTGATCATTTCCTCGACGTCCGGCGGCACGTACAGCGTGTGTGTCTCGCCAGGCGGTTCGAACACATAGCTGCCTTCGGTGGCCTCCCAGTCATGTTCGAGATAGCGCCAGCGGCCCTTCAGCACGAACCCGTGCACGGGTTGGGGGTGCCGATGACAGGCCAGCACGCCCGAGCGCCGCACGCGCAGCAGGTTGGTCCAGTAGCCCTGTCCGGCATTGAGGCATAGCGGCCGAAACCAGACGTTCTCGGCCTGCGGCACCCAGATCCGCTCATCCGTCGGGATGGCGTTGCCCACCACAATGTCCGACAGCGCCTCGCGTGGGTTGACTCCCTGGAACGGCAAGGTCTTCGAACCGGGGTCGGCAGACGATTTCTGGTCCATCGGATGCTCCACAATGTGAACACATGATCTACTATGTAGAAAATGTTAAAAAGGACAAGACCTTTCAGCTACTAGGGATTTCACGCAGAAAGAATCAGGCAGGCCGCTCGGGCCCGCCGCGACAAGACCAGAATGACCATCCGGCCATACGAGCCGGACGAATCATCACCAGAGGAGCAGAGACCGGTGAACGCAATCGACCTGTATCGATGGATGTTGACCAGCCGCCAGTTCGAATCGGCGCTAAGCAGCAGGAACCCACGCTGGTTTTCGACGGGAGGAGAAGAGGCGACGATCGTGGGCAGCTTCGCCGGCATCCGGGAGGGCGACATCGCCGCCCCGCACTACCGGGGCCCCTTCGTGACCTACCTGATGCGCGGCGCCGACATGAAGCGTCTCGCCTGCCAGGCATTCGGCAAAGCCGGCGGCTACAGCAAGGGCCGCTCGGTCCCCTTCATGGGACCGGCGGCATTGGGGTTCGTCCCCTGGGTCGCTGGCGACTTGGGCACGTCGCTGGGCATCGCAACCGGCGCGGCGCTCGCATTGCGACGCGGTGGACGAGGTCGCGTCTGCGTCTGCTCATTCGGCGACGGGACGTCCAACCGGGGCGACTTCCACGAGAACGTCAACTTGGCGGCGCTCTGGAAGCTCCCCATCGTCTACGTCTGCCAGAACAACGGCTGGGCGATCTCCCAGCCGTCGCGCAGCTACCTCCCCGCCCCCATCGTCGAGCGCGCAAAAGGCTATGGCATCCCGGGTGTCGCGCTGGACGGCAACGACGTGGAAGCCGTGCACGGCGCAGTCACACAGGCTATGGAACGGGCAGCGGCCGGAGACGGCCCCACGCTGATCGAGGCCCGCACGTGGCGCAAGGGCGGCCACTGGGCCAACGACAAGACGCCGTATCGCACGGCTGCCGACGTCCCGGATCACCCGTGCGACCCGTTGGACCTCATGCGCCAGCGGCTGCTGGACCGCCGCCTGGCGAACGCGGCCGACCTGGAGCGAATGCGGGACACCCTCGTGGCACAAGTCGACGCCGCCATCGAATATGCACTGAGCCAGCCGAACGCCGGCGAGCCCGAGTTCGGGCTGGACGAGGTTCTCGCCCCGGCCAATTCGGTCTGACGCAGCCACCCCCTATTCGAGACCATCATGAACCAGGTCAAGACTCAAGCCGACACCGGCACCGCCGTCCGCCAGCCCAGACTCACCTTCGCGCAGGCCGTGATCGAGGCCATCCGGCATGAAATGCGCGCGGACGACACCGTCCTCTATCTCGGTCAGGACATCGGGCCCTTCGGCGGCGTGATGCAAGGCACACAGGGGCTGTATGAAGAATTCGGGCCGCAGCGGGTCATGGAGACCCCCATCAGCGAATCCTCCATGGCCGGCGTCGGACTGGGCGCGTCGTGCTTCGGCTGCAAACCCATCGTGGAGCTGAGCTTCGGGGAATTCCTGCCGGCTGCCATGAACCAGCTCATCAATCAGGCGCCCAACCTGCATTACATGACGGCAGGCGCCCTATCGCCGCAAGTGGTCATCCGTACCCGCGCCGGCGACGGCCCGTACGGCGGCCATCCACAGGATTATTCGGTCTGGTTCTGCCACGTCCCCGGACTGAAAGTCGTGATGCCGGCCACGCCGCCGGACGCCTACCAGCTCATGCGGGCCGCCATCCGCGATCCGGCCCCGGTACTGTTCGTCGAGCCCATGTCGCTGTCGCACGGACGCCGCGAGGTCGTGGACCTGGACGCCGCGGACGCCACCTTGGGAAGCGCCCGGATCGCCCGCGCCGGAAAAGACCTCACCATCGTGGCCTACGGGTCGGAACTTCCGCACGTCCTGCGAGCCGCCGAACAGGCAGCCCTGGACGGGGTGGACGCGGAGGTCATCGACCTTCGGTCGCTCGCGCCCTGGGACGAAACCATGGTCATGGCTTCGGTGCGCAAGACCGGCCGGCTGCTGACCGTCCACGAAGCCTGGAAGGCCTTCGGACACGGCGCCGAAGTCATTGCGCGCGTCACAGAAGTGCTGGGTGCGGAAGGCCGCACGGTCCGAGTTGGCCGCGTCGGAGCCAGACCCGTCCCCATTCCCAGCGGACCGTTGCGCAAGCTCGCCCTGCCGGCCCTGCAGGAGATCCACACGGCCCTCCTGCAAACCGCGGGGATTGCGCCCCGATCGTGACCTGCCACGGATCCCAACGCATGGAAAGCACCTTCAACCACGTGCCCGTCGCGCGCCAATACAAGCTGTCGGGCATGCAGAAGTTCGTGGCCGAGCGCCTAACGGCCAGCCGGCACGAGACCGCCAGCGTCACCGCCATGGCCGAGGTCCCCATGCGCGGACTGCTGGAAGCTCAGGACGCCTGGCGCGCCCGCGGGATCGAAACCAGCCTCACCCACCACATGATTCATCTGACGGCCCACTGCCTGGATCGTCACCGGCTGCTGAACAGCACGCTGCATGAGGGCGTCGTCTACGAATACAGTCCGATCAACGTGGCGCTGGCCATCTCCATGCCGAACGGCGACCTGCAGGCCGTGGTCATCCGCGACGCCAGCGGCAAGAGCGTGGCGGACATCGCAACGGAGACCGACGCGCTGATCGGCCTGGCGCGCGACGGCAAGCTCGAGCTGGAACACGTCCGCGGCGGCACCTTCACGCTCAGCAACTATGGCAGCCTCAGGCACACGGTCTGGGCCACGCCCATCATCCCGCCCGGGCAATCGGGCGTACTTGGGATGGGCCGCGCACGGCCGGGGGTGGTGGCAGACGACAGCCCGCAGGGCTGGCACGTGGAAACCGTCGTTCCACTCTCCTTCACCTACGACCACCGCGTCATCAACGGCGTTCCCGCCGGGCGCTTTCTCGAAGACCTCGCAGACCTCATGATCCACGCTTCCACGGAGAACCCGCATGAGCCATGAACACACCGTCACTCTGCCGGAACTGGCCAACGATTTCCGGTCCGGCACCCTGGTCGCCTGGCGCAAGGCCGTCGGCGATACGATCCAGCAGGGCGAAGTCATCGCCGAGGTCATGACCGACAAGGTCAACCTGGAGGTCGAATCGCCGCACGCCGGTACCGTCAAGACGCTTCTGGTGGAAGTGGACGATACTGTCAGCGTCCATCAACCTATTGCCATCATCGAACAAGCCCACTGACCCGCCATGCAAACCCATCTCTCTCTGCTCCCTGAAGACCATGAGCAGGCCCTGCTCATCGGCCGCATTCACGACCCGCGCGACGAAGGCCCCAGCATCGTGGCCATCAAGGGCCACACGCTGCATGACCTGACGCCGCGCTTTCCGACCGTATCGCAACTGCTCGAACAGAACGAGCTGACCGCGATCGTGGCCGGAACGCCGGCCACTGCGCGATGGTCTCTGGACGCCGTGATGCGCAGCACGCTCGACAACGACCGCCACGCCGCCCGCTTTGTCGCCCCCTGCGACCTGCAGGTCATCAAGGCTTGCGGCGTGACCTTTGCCGGCAGCATGCTGGAACGCGTCATCGAAGAAAAAGCCGGCGGCGACCCGACACGCGCCACGCAGATCCGCGACGAGATCGTCAAGGTGATCGGCTCGGCCGTCTCCAGCCTTCGCCCGGGCTCCGAAGATGCCGCGCGGGTCCGTCAGTACCTTGTCAAAGAAGGGCTGTGGTCCCAGTATCTGGAAGTCGGTATCGGCCCGGATGCCGAGGTCTTCACCAAGGCGCCCGTGCTGTCGTCCGTCGGAAGCGGTGAAGCGATCGGCATTCTGGCGGCCTCGAAATGGAACAACCCTGAGCCCGAACTGGTGCTCGCGGTGAATTCGCACGGCCAGATCCGCGGGGCGACGCTGGGCAATGACGTGAACCTGCGCGACATCGAGGGCCGAAGCGCGCTGCTGCTGGGCAAGGCGAAGGACAACAACGCCTCCTGCGCCATCGGTCCCTTCATCCGGTTGTTCGACGAGCGCTTCACGCTGGACGACGCGCGGCATCTCGAACTCGAACTGAACGTCAGCGGTGACGACGGATTCACGCTCGCGGGCCACAGCTCCACCAGCCAGATCAGCCGCGACCTGACGGACCTGGCCGCGCAGACCTGCGGCCGGCACCACCAATATCCCGACGGCTTCATGCTGTTCACCGGCACGCTGTTCGCGCCCACCGAGGACCGTGACGCCCCGGGCCAGGGCTTCACCCACAAACTGGGCGACGTGGTGCATATCCGCTCGGCCCGGCTGGGGTCCCTCGTCAATCGCGTCACCCACAGCGAAGACGCCCCCGAGTGGACCCAGGGCATCACGTGGCTCATGGCAAACCTGGCCAAGCGTGGCCTGTTGGGGAATCTCGGCCCCCGCTAGGAGCCGCTGCCCGAGAACCGCGCCTCCTCCGCGTCATCTTCCGACGAGACGACGCGGGCCAATTCCCGAATCGCCCGTTCCCCTTGATAATCCTCACGTTCCGGCGTCAATGACCCGGGCGTGCGGGCGGTCCTGTTTCGTCACGAGTCCTATAGTCGAGATGTATGGCTGGATGACGAAGGAGAACGCGATGTCTGCAATCCTGTTGGCCTGGGTTATCACCGGGTGCGTGTTGGTGCTCGTCTACGTTGCTTTCTTCGAGGACATCGAAAGCCACTGGGCATCCGTATTCTGGGGTGATCCGGTGCTCGACCTGCTGACCATATTTCTGTGGCCGGTGACGCTGCCGGTGTTCCTGCATGCCCGCTTCCTGAAGAGAAAAGTGTCGATGCCGGAAGCTCCGCGGCGGGGCTGACTTCGTCGGTTCGCCGCCGGATCCACGTTGTGTCCCGGGGGCGTCGTATGGGGGGATCCGCCCTCATTTTCCCAGCGATCGGTGCATCCGCATCGATAAAGCGGTTCGCCGCATCGCGGGCAAATCGTTTCGGGGGTTGTCCGCGGACCGTCATTGGCTTGTCCGGGCGTCGAATCCTTCTGAGTCATGAGCATTGCTCCCTACAGGAATCAGGACTGTCAGCATTCGCGAGAATGGACGAATGGCTCTGCGGCAGCTGCTTTCAGCCTACTCCGTCTCGTCGGCCCTTCGGCGCCAGAGACTGTCGGAAATTGACGGAAGTCAAATTGGCGCCGGTCAGCGGGGCCCGATCACAGTCATCAGACGGGCATGCGCGCGCGTCAGATGGCGCTGCATCGCCGCCTGAGCCTGCAAGGCATCGTGATCGGCCACCGCCTCGTAGATGGCCTGGTGTTCATCCACAGCGCTCTGCCACACTGCCTGATTGTCGAACAATCGGTGCATGGAGCCGCCAATCGGCGTGTAGCGCTGATCAAAGAGCTCTTCGACGGTCTGGAGCAGAAGCCGGTTGCCGGTGGTCGACGCCAGCGTGGTATGAAACTGGCGGTCGGCGTCCGCCAGCGGCTTGTCGCCCGCATGCTCGCGCATGTCCAGCGCGTCGCGCATGGCGTCCATGCTGGCGGACAGCGCCTGGATCTGTTTGCGCGAAATGAAACGCGCCG
This sequence comes from Castellaniella sp., assembly GCA_035572875.1. Lineage (GTDB taxonomy): Bacteria > Pseudomonadota > Gammaproteobacteria > Burkholderiales > Burkholderiaceae_B > Castellaniella. Next base: position 8,572 of record DATNAI010000284.1, read on the forward strand.
CGTGCGCCGCCACGCTGCTCTCCAGAAAAAAGCGGGTCTGGTTCACCTCCCGGGGACTGTAGCCCATGAGGGAGGCCTCCGACGCCACGTCGCCCGCTGCGGAATCCCCGGCGGCAGGCTCGAGCTGCAAGGCATCGCGCGTCAGATAAATACCCGAGCCGACACGGATCTCGATCTCACCCTGGAGCTCCAGAACGATCAAGGCCTCGCGCAGGCTGGGCCGGGAAATCTGCAATTGCCGGGCCAGATCGCGCTCAGAAGGCAAGCGCGCCCCCTGGGGCACGTTCATCCGATGAATCGCGCGCCGAAGCGTATCCGCGATATGCATGTAGCTGCGGGCGCGGTCGAGAACCGGCACGGCGGTGACTGTTTTTGGCATGCAAGCCACCCCTCGATTTGTGGCACTGAGTCGGGGCCCATTTTATCTGGTCAAACCAGTTTGATAAAAACTAGGGAAATCCATAACTGGTTTTACCGGTCAACCAATTTAGACTAGCAGGCACAGACGGTTCCATGCCCGCCTTCCGGTGGCAGACAGGTTTTCAACCATGACGTACCAATTCGATTTCAGCGCGGTCCTGCAGTATTGGCCCCTGCTGCTGCAGGGCGCGGAAACGACGCTGATCATGTCATTCTGGTCCACGGTGGCGGGCTTTGCCATGGGCGTCGTCTGCGCCATCGCCCGCAGCTCAGGCACGCCCGTCATCCGGCGAGTCGTGGGCGGCTACGTGGAGATCATCCGCAATACCCCGCTCATCATCCAGAGCTACTTCCTGATTTTCGGCCTCGCCAGCGTGGGGCTCAAGATGTCCATCATGGCGGGGGCCATTCTTGCGCTGGTGATCAACATCACCGCCTACACCTGCGAAATCGTGCGCGCGGGGATCGAATCCGTTCCGCGGAGTCAGCGCGAGGCCGGCGAATGCCTGGGCCTGTCGCCCCTTCAGGTCTACTGGCACGTCATCCTGTCGCCGGCCCTGGAGCGCGTCTACCCGGCGCTGACCAGCCAGTTCGTGCTGCTCATGCTGGTCACCAGCCTGTTGTCGGCGGTCGGCACCGAAGACCTGTTCGGCATTTCCGGCAACATCCAGGCCATGACTTTCCGCAATTTCGAAGTCTTCATCGTGCTGTGGGTGATGTATCTCATCATGTCGGCCCTGGTGCGCGCGATGTTCGCGCTGGCCAGCCGCATCCTGTTCGTGCGCAAACGCAAGCTGGGCACACTGCTCTGAGGACGCGCCATGAACAACGATCAGATCCTCTATCTTCTTCAGGGCGCATGGGGCACCGTCGAGCTGTCCGTCCTGACCTTCGTCTTCTCGGCCGCGCTGGGACTGGCCATCGCGCTCATGCGCGTCTCCGCCAGCCAGACGCTGCGCGGTTGTGCGTTCGGCTACATCAACCTCATCCAGGGCACGCCGCTGCTGGTCATCATGGGCGTGTGCTTCTACGGCCCCTCGATCCTGGGCTTCACGGAGACGTCGCCCATGTTCGCGGCGGTCCTGGCGCTCACCGTCCACGCGGCGGCCTTCCTGGGCGAGATCTGGCGCGGCTGCATCGAATCCGTTCCGAAGAACCAGTGGGAAGCGGCCGAATGCCTGGGACTGAACCGCATCCAGCGCATGTTCAAGGTCATCCTGCCACAGGCCTTGCGCATCGCCACCCCCCCAACGGTCGGATTCATGGTCCAGATCGTGAAGAACACGTCGTTTGCTTCCCTGGTGATCGGTTTCGCCGAACTCTCCTACAACGCCAAGATCCTGAACAACTCCACCTTCAAGCCTTTCCTGTATTTCGGCGTTGCCGCCGCCCTGTACTTCGTCATCTGCTATCCGCTTTCCTGGGTCAGCCTGAAGCTGGAGCGCAAGCTGACGGTCGCCCGCGACCAGGGCTGAACGACGACTCCCGGAGCTCTCCATGACAGAAATCGTCCGCCTCAAGAACGTCCATAAATGGTTCGGAGACAACCACGTCCTGAAGGGCGTGGACCTCAGCGTCAAAAAGGGCGAAATCGTCGCCATCATCGGCCAGAGCGGGTCCGGCAAAAGCACGGCGCTGCGCTGCATGGACCACCTGGAAATCATCAACGAAGGCGAGATCTCCGTCTGCGGCCACACCTTTGGCGCGGGCATCTCCAGCAGCGACCTGAAGAGCCTGCGCCTGGATGTGGGCATCGTCTTCCAGAGCTACAACCTGTTCCCACACCTGACGGTCGAGCAGAACATCACCCTTGCGCCCCGTTCGGTGCGCAAGATGCCCAAACAGCAGGCGCGCCAGATCGCGTTGGACGTGCTCACCCAGGTGGGGCTTGCGGACAAGCTGGCCTTCTACCCGGAACAACTTTCGGGCGGCCAGCAGCAGCGCGTGGCCATCGCGCGGTCCCTGGCGATGGACCCCAAGCTCATGCTGTTCGACGAAGTCACCTCCGCCCTGGATCCGCAACTGACGGGCGAGGTGCTGCGCGTCATCGAAAAGCTCGCGGCCGGCGGCATGACGATGGTGCTGGTGACGCACGAAATGGCCTTTGCCATGAAGCTGGCACACCGGATCATCTTCATGTTCGAGGGCAAGATCCACGAACAAGGCACGGCAGATATTCTGCGCAATCCCAAAACTCCGGAACTGCAGCAGTTCGTCAGCAACGGACTTTAACCGACGGGCCCGGTCGGGCCCGGCCCATTCAAGGAGACACCCCATGAATTTCTTTCCGTTGAACCGCAGCGCCGTCGCGCTGACCCTCGCAGCCAGCGCGCTGTTCACGGCGTCGGTTCCCGCGCAGGCGAACACACTGGCGCAGGTCCAGCAGCAGAAGACGCTGCGCGTCGCCATCGACCTGAACGCGCCACCCTACGGCATGAAGGACGCCGACCTGAAGGAAGTCGGCTCGGACGTGGAAACCGCCCGCCTGTTCGCAAAAGAGCTGGGCGTGAAGCTCGACATCGTCCCCACGACACAAGCCAACCGGATTCCGTTCCTGCTCACCAACAAGGCGGACGTGGTGATCTCCAGCCTGACCATCACGCCCGAACGCCAGAAGGTCGTGGACTTCACCATCCCGTACGCGGCCATCCAGTCGGTGATTGCCGCGCCGGCCAGTGCGGACATCAAGTCGATCTCCGACCTCGCGGGCAAGACGGTGGTCACCGCGCGCGGCACCACCAACGACATGAATGTCACCAAGCTGGCGCCGGCGGGCACCGACATCGTGCGCTTTGAAAACGACGCGACGGCCATGACCGCCGTGACCAGCGGGCGCGCGGACATCTATTCCGGTGCGCCGGCCATCATCGCGTCGCTGAACAAGGAGCTGAAGAAGAACGGCAAGCCGCCTCTGGTGACGAAAGTCGTGATGGCCACCTCCATGCTGGGCCTGGGCGTCGCAAAGAACAACCCCGCGCTGCTCGACAAGCTGAACGAGATGATTCGCAAGGATCTGAAGAACGGCGAGCTCAACACCATCTACAAGAAGTATCACGGCGCCGACCTGCCGCAAGACGTGCTGAAGGAAGGCAAGTAATCCCATCGGGCAAAGCCCGCAGCGGGACTGCCCGTTCGGCCGGCTGGTGAACCCGGGCCGGCCGGATGGGCGCCCGGGACGCCCCAAACGAGCATATCCCCCCGCATTTTCGATTTCACAGGACAGACCTGACCATGACCATCATTCAATCCGTCGAAGTGCTGGATGTGCGCTTTCCGACCTCGAAGAACCTGGACGGCTCGGACGCGATGAATCCGGACCCCGACTATTCCGCTGCGTATGCGATCCTGCACACGGACGTCCCCGGGCTGGAAGGCCATGGCCTGACCTTCACCATCGGGCGCGGGACAGAGATCTGCTGCGCCGCCATCAATGCGCTCAAGCATCTGCTGATCGGCATGGACCTGGACTGGATCACCGAGGACATGGGCCGCTTCTGGCGCCACATGACGTCTGACAGCCAGCTGCGCTGGATCGGTCCGGACAAGGGCGCCACTCACATGGGCACCGCTGCCCTGGTCAACGCGGTCTGGGATCTGTGGGCCAAATCAGAGGGTAAACCGGTCTGGCGGCTGGTGGCCGACATGACGCCCGAACAGATCGTCCGCCTGATCGATTTTCGCTACATCACCGACTGCATCACCCCGGCGGAAGCCCTGGCGCTGCTGACCGAGCGCGCGCAAGGCAAGGCGGGCCGCCTGCGGGAGCTGGAGCAAAACGGCTACCCGTGCTACACCACGTCGGCCGGCTGGCTGGGCTACAGCGACGAGAAGCTGCGCCGGCTCGCGACCGAAGCCGTGGATGCCGGCTTTTCGTACATCAAACTGAAGGTCGGACGGGACCTCCAGGACGACATCCGCCGCCTGCGCATCGCCCGCGAGGTGCTGGGCCCCGACCGGCATCTGATGATAGACGCCAACCAGGTCTGGGACGTCGACCAGGCGATCCCATGGCTGGAACAACTCGCCTTTGCGCGGCCCTGGTTCATCGAGGAACCGACGAGCCCGGACGACATCGCCGGCCACCGCCGCATCCGCCAGGCCATGCAGGGCCACATGCAGGTCGCCACGGGCGAAATGTGCCAGAACCGCATCCTGTTCAAGCAACTGATCATGGAATCGGCCATCGACGTCGTCCAGATCGACGCCTGCCGGCTGGGCGGCGTCAACGAAGTCCTCGCCGTCATGCTCATGGCCGCAAAATACGGCCTGAAGGTGTGCCCGCACGCGGGCGGCGTGGGCCTGTGCGAATACGTGCAGCATCTGTCGATGATTGATTACCTGTGCTTCTCGGGCACCAAGGAAGGCCGGGTGATCGAGTACGTGGACCACCTGCACGAGCACTTCGTCCATCCCTGCGAGATTCGCAATGCGGCCTACATGGCGCCCACCCACCCCGGCTACTCGATCGAAATGAAGCGCGAGTCGCTCGCGCAATACGCATTTCACGGGTAAAGGCACGGCGATTTTCGATGGCGGTGGCCCGTGCAGCCACGCCGGTGGAGAAGCCTTGTTTCGGAGGAATTGAGGACTAAGATAAGACCGGATACTGTGGGTAGCGTCATGGACGCCGCCAGATAGGCGGCCCGAGGTTCAATCAACAGTGAGGCAGGGACAGGTTTATGTCATCATCAGAGAAGCCGTCGAAAAAATTGCGCAGCCGCCGGTGGTTCGACAGTTCCGAAAACCCGGGAATGACGGCGCTGTACGTCGAACGCTACCTGAACTACGGGCTTACGCGTGACGAACTGCAATCCGGCAAACCCATCATTGGCATTGCACAGACCGGATCCGACTTGTGCCCCTGCAACCGCCACCACATCGACCTGGCCAAGCGCACCCGGGACGGCATCCGGGATGCCGGCGGCATCCCCATGGAGTTCCCGGTCTACCCCCTTCAGGAGACCGGCGTACGGCCTACCGCCGCCATGGAGCGCAACCTCGCCTACCTCGGGCTGGTGGAAGTGCTGCACAGCTACCCGCTGGACGGCGTGGTGCTGACGACCGGCTGCGACAAGACGACACCCGCCTGTCTGATGGCGGCCGCCACCGTCAACATCCCCGCCATCGTGCTATCGGGCGGTCCCATGCTGGACGGCTGGTGGCACGGCGAACTGGCCGGATCGGGTACGGTGATCTG
>DATNAI010000285.1:0-19158 GCA_035572875.1 Castellaniella sp.
TCGAAGGCATCAACGCCGGTGACAGCGATTATTCCGCCGTCATCACCAAGCTCAAATCCTCCGGCGCCGACTTCGTGTACTACGGCGGCTATCATCCCGAAATGGGTCTGCTGCTGCGCCAGGGCGCCGAACAGGGCCTGAAGGCCAAGTTCATGGGCCCGGAAGGCGTGGGCAACCCCGACATCAACGCCATTGCCGGTCCTTCAGTCGAGGGCATGCTGGTCACGTTGCCGGCAGACCATACGAATGATCCGGGCAACGCCGCGGTCGTGAAGGCCTTCAAGGACAAGAAGCGGAATCCGGGTGGCGCGTTCCAGTTGACGGCCTACTCGGCGGTCGAGGCAATCGCCGCCGGGATCAAGGGCGTCGGCAAGGATGACCCGATCAAGGTCGCCGCGTGGCTGCACAGCCATTCGGTCGAGACCCCAATCGGCGATCTGGCCTGGAACAAGCAGGGCGACCTGAAGTCGTTCAAGTTCGACGTGTTCACCTGGCACGCGGACGGCAGCAAGACGGTATTCAAGTAAACCGTTTTGCGGCGGTGGCGCCCGTTCTGGGCGCCACCAAAGAGGCACCCCAAAGGCCGGATTGGCATCCAGCCTTTGGGGTGCAGTGCTATACAGCGCTGTCTTTTATGGCAGTGCCACAGCTTCCCGATAGGCTGCGCTGTCGTCGATGCGCCGGCCGGTCTGCGGCTCGAACCAGTGCGCCCGATGCTCTCCATCGAGCCCCACAACGATTCTGTCGCCGATGGCCAAAGGCCTGTCGCGCGTCTCCGAAACCGTGCAACGCAGCACCAGGGGCTGTGGTCCCCAGCGCATGTGGATGAGCTGTTCGGATCCCAGGATTTCGATCATCTCGACGCTCGCGTTCAACCCGTTGGCAGCGTGCAGGCGCAGATGCTCGGGGCGCAGGCCGAGAATCAGTTTCCCGACGCGATTCTCCGGCGTCAGGAAGGGCAGCGTGTGCCCCTCGGGATCCAGCGGGCGCCCCTGTGCGTCGATGGTGACCTCGAGCAGATTCATGGGGGGCGCGCCAATGAAGCCGGCGACGAAGAGCGACGCAGGGCGCTCGAAGACCTCCGCAGGAGTCCCGATCTGCTCTGGAATGCCCTGATTCATCACGATCATGCGATGGGCGAGCGTCATCGCTTCGACTTGGTCGTGCGTGACGTACAGGCTGGTGGTGCCCAGGCGCTGGTGCAGTTTCTGTATTTCCAGGCGCATCTGCACCCTCAGTTTGGCATCCAGATTGGATAGCGGCTCGTCGAACAGGAAAACGGCGGGCTCGCGTACGATGGCCCGGCCCATCGCGACCCGCTGACGCTGGCCGCCGGAGAGCTGGCGTGGGCGCCGTTCCAGTAGCTGTTCCAGCTCCAGGATGCGAGCGGCATCCTCGACTCTGCGCCGGATTTCGGCGCGGCCCAGCTTACGGATCTTCAGCCCATAGGCCATGTTGTCGAAGACGCTCATGTGCGGATAGAGCGCGTAATTCTGGAACACCATGGCGATGTCGCGCTCGGCGGGCTCCAGATCATTGACCACACGGTCACCGATCCGGATCTGACCGCCTGTGACGGATTCCAGGCCCGCGACCATGCGCATCAAGGTGGATTTTCCGCAGCCCGAGGGCCCCACGATGACGACGAACTCGCCATCCCGAACGGCCATGGAGATGCCGTGGATGACTTCGGCGCCGCCGGGGTAGGTTTTGCGGACATCCTGGAAGCTCAGTGTAGCCATGAAAAGCGATTTCCTATTTCTCGGTGTCGACCAGACCCTTGACGAACCACCTTTGCATCAGGATCACCACCGCAGCCGGCGGCAGCATGGCCAGTATCGCGGTCGCCATGACCAGGTTCCATTCCGTCACGCTGTCACCGCCCGCGATCATGCGCTGGATGCCGACCACGATGGGATACATGTTTTCGTGCGTGGTGATGATGAGCGGCCAGAGGTATTGGTTCCACCCGTAGATGAACTGGATCACGAACAGGGCTGCAATGCTGGTCCGTGACAAGGGCAGCAGAATGTCCTTGAAAAAGCGCATGGGGCCGGCGCCATCGATCCGGGCGGCCTCCACCAGCTCGTCGGGCACTGTGAGAAAGAATTGGCGGAAGAGGAACGTGGCGGTCGCTGAAGCAATGAGCGGCAGGGTGAGCCCGGCGTAAGTATTCAGCATGCCGAGATTGGCGACCACCGCATAGGTCGGCGCGATGCGGACCTCGACGGGCAGCATCAGCGTGACGAAAATCATCCAGAAGCACAGCATGCGGAAGCGGAAGCGGAAGTACACCACCGCAAAGGCCGACAGCATTGAGATGAAAATCTTGCCGACTGCGATCGCCAGGGCCATGAAGCTGCTGATCCACAGCATGCGACCCACCGGCGGGGCGTTGCTGCCCCCACTGGTCAGCACGGCCCAGTAGTTGTGCAGAAAATGCCCGCCAGGAAGTAGTGACATGGGGGCTTGGGCGACCTCCTGTGCGGTCTGCGTGGAGGCGATGATGGCGACGTAGATCGGGAAGGCCACGACCACTACCCCCGCGATCAGCACCACGTGCGTCACGAGATCCAGCAGGGGACGGCGTTCAACCACGATCGGGGCTCCGGCGAGACAGGGTGCGCAGCATCAGTAATTCACCTTGCGGTCCACGTAGCGGAACTGCAGCGCCGTCAGGACGATGACGATCAGCATGAGCACGACGGATTGAGCTGCCGAAGACCCCAGGTCCAGCCCCTTGAAGCCGGCGTTGTAGACCTTGTAGACCAGGATATCGGTGGCGTGGCCCGGGCCGCCCTGGGTCACTACGTCGATGACGGCGAAGGTATCGAAGAACGCGTAGATGAAATTGATGATGAGCAGGAAGAACGTCGTGGGCGACAGCAGCGGAAAGACGATGGTCCAGAAGCGTCGGCCCGGGCCCGCGCCGTCGATGGCGGCGGCCTCGATGAGCGAGCGCGGGATGGATTGAAGGCCAGCCAGGAAGAACAGGAAGTTATATGAAATTTGTTTCCAGACCGAGGCGAAGACAACCAGCGCCATCGCGTCAGTCCCGTTCAGCCGCGGATTCCACTGCAATCCCGCCTTCACCATGAAGACCGCCAGGATACCCACCGACGGCGAAAACAGGAACAACCACAGCACCCCCGCCACGGCAGCCGCCACCGCGTAAGGCCAGATGAGGAGTGTCTTGTAGAAGGCGGCCGCACGCATCACGCGATCGGCCATCACCGCCAGCAGCAACGAAATCGACAGGCCAAAGAACGCTACCAGGGCCGAGAACCAGGCCGTGGTGCGAAACGAATCGAGATATTCGGAATTGGAGAACAGATCAATGAAATTGGCCAGTCCGACGAACTGCGACGATAGCCCGAAAGGATCTTCCAGGCGAAAGGACTGCCACATGGCCTGGCCGGCCGGCCAGAAGAAGAAGATCAGCGTAATGGCGAGCTGTGGCGCAAGCAGCAGCCATGGCAGGGTCCGGTGATGAAAGACAACGCGTTTTTCCATGGGCGACAAAGGTTCTGCGAGATGGACTGCCGGCCGTCCCTCGAAGCCACCGGCAGTCCGGACCCGCGATCGGGGACGCGGCGTTAACGCACGCTCTTCTGGAATCTCCCCAGCAGTTCGTTGCCGCCGCTGACCATCTTCTTCAGTCCGTCCTCGGGGCTGACCTTGCCGGCGAAGATCTGTTCCATCGTGGCGTCCTCGATGTCGCGGATCTGCGGCAGGTAGCCCAGACGAATCCCGCGGGAGCTTTCGGTCGTCGTCGCGTCGAGCTGCTTGACGGCGATTTCCGTGCCCGGGTTTTTATCATAAAAACCGGACTCCTTCGTGAGCTGATAACCGGCCTTGGTCACCGGCACGTAGCCTGTGCCCTGATGCCAGGCGGCAGCCTGCTGGGGACTGGAAAGATATTTGAAGAACTTGATGACGCCCTTGTAGACGGTGTCCGATTTGCCTGCGAATACCCACAGAGATGCGCCGCCAATAATGGAATTTTGTGGAGCGCCTTTCACATCCGGATAATAGGGAAGGGTGGTGGTGCCGAATTTGAACTGCCCGGTCTTCAGGATCGTCGAACGCAGGCCGCTGGAACCCGTATACATGCCGCATTTTCCGGTGGTGAACAAGGCATTACCGGCATCGCCGCGCCCACCGTAGGTAAAGGTCCCCGCCTTGGCCATATCCGCCAGGAAGGTCATGTGCTTCTTGAAGAGGGGAGTGTCCAGTTGCAAACGCGCATCCAGACCGCCGAACCCGTTGTTTTCGGAGGCATAGGGCACATTGTGCCAGGCCGCGAAGTTCTCCAGTTGTACCCACGAAGGCCACGCCGTGGAGTAACCGCACTCCATACCGGCCGCCCGCAGCTTCTTGGCGGCGTCGGCCACTTCCGGCCAGGTCTTGGGCGGCTGATCAGGGTTCAGTCCCGCTTTCTGGAAGGCGTCCTTGTTGTAGTACATGACCGGGGTGGAGCTGTTGAACGGCATCGACACCAGCTTGCCCGAGCTGGACGAATAATATCCGGCCACGGCGCCCAGAAAGTCGGACGGTTTGATCGGATCGCCCACCGCCTCGGACAGGTCCTGGACCGGCTTGATGGCGCCCTTGGCGTACATCATGGTGGCTGTTCCGACCTCGAAGACCTGCAGGATGTCGGGCGCGTTTCCCGCCCGAAACGCTGCGATGCCCGCGTTCATGGACTCCCCATAGTTGCCTTTGTAGACGGCATGCACCACATAGTCGGACTGGCTGGCGTTGAAGTCCTGGGCGATCTTGGTCACGCGCTCGCCCAGAGGGCCTTCCATGGAGTGCCAGAACGTGATGTCCGTGGCGGCCTGTGCGACGCCGGCGCCGGCGATCATGGCGGCCAGGACGGTCAGACGGGGAATCATGTGAGTCATCAGTCTTCTCCTGTGAGGATCGCCCGAGCGAAACGGGCGATTGCGGCGGGATTGTACGGAACCCGCACGACCGTTCCGTGAACCCTGAAACCCGACGTTTCGTTTGCCGAGGATACCCGCTTGGCGCCGTTCCGGATATCCGTTTCAATCCTTATTCACGCGGCGGTCACTGCCCACGGCACGCCGTCTGATCGTACAATGTTGCCCCATGAAAGAACGACTGACTCTTGCACTCATTGGCGGCGGAAACATGGCGAGCGCCCTGGCCAGCGGGCTGATCGGGCGGCGCTGTGCCGCGGCCGATGTCCATGTGATCGACCCGGGCGCGGAAAAACGCGCGCACTGGGAAGAACTCGGGACCACCGCCGCAGGCGCTCCCGACGCGCGGCTGTCGGACTGCCGCGTCTGGTTCTTCGCGGTGAAGCCCCAGGTCATGCCCGAGGTCGTCCGGCAATGCCGCCCCTGGCTGCGGCCGGACACGCTGATCATCAGCATCGCGGCCGGCATCCCTGGAGAGGCCATCGCCCGATGGTTGGGCGACGATGCCCGGCCCTACACGCGCGTCGTGCGGTGCATGCCCAATACGCCCGCCCTGATCGGCTGCGGGATCACCGGCATGACTGCACTGGCGGGAGTCGATGAAGCGGATCGCGCCCAGGCCGAGGAATTGCTGCGGGCGGTGGGCGATGTGCTCTGGGTCCCGGACGATGCGGCGATCGATGCGGTGACGGCCGTATCCGGAAGTGGCCCGGCCTACGTATTCCTGTTCATCGAGGCACTGATGGCCGCCGCCCAGGAGCAGGGCCTGTCGGCCGAACAGGCGCGCCAGCTCGCGTTGGGCACCTTTCATGGTGCCACGCAGCTTGCGACCCTGTCGCCGGACGCCCCCTCGGTATTGCGTGAACGCGTGACCTCGAAGGGCGGCACGACAGCTGCGGCGTTGTCCGTGTTTCGGGATAAGCACCTGAGCGACACCATAGGCAAGGCTGTCGCAGCCGCCGCGCGCCGCGCCAAGGAACTGGCCCGCGAATTTTCGACCTGATCCCCGCCATAGGGATTAACCGTAGTGACAGGGGTGGGGTGAGTCGTCAGAATACGGCCTGCCGCTCAGGGTGGAGGCGCACAACCTGCGCTCGGTGCCCTTGCCAACTGACCCCGACAGGGGGTCATCGTCACCATCAGCCAGCGGCGCCTCTACCGGAGACTTTTTGAATGAATCTGAAATTGCGTATCATCCCCGCCGCACTGGCGCTGGGGGCGTTGTCCTTGGCCACCGCCGCACAGGGGAACACCCTGAAGATCGGCATCCCCCAGCCAATGACCGGCCCCAACACTCAATACGGCGACCAGATCCAGGCCGGCGCACTGACGGCCATCGATGCGCTCAACGAGAAAGGCGGCATCAAGGGCATGAAGATCGAGCCCCTGTTGATCGATGACGGCTGCGAACCCAAGCAGTCGGTACCGGCCGCCAACCGCGTGGTGAATTCGGGCGCCCGGTTTGCCGTGGCGCATGCCTGCTCGGGCACGACGGTGCCAGCCGTGAACGTCTACGAACAGGAAGGCATCGTCGCGATCACCCCGGGTGCAACGTCGCCGCTGGTGACCGACACGATCAAGCCGCACTATTTCTTCCGCACCATAGGGCGCGACGACCAGCAGGGTCCGTTTGCCGCCGACTACATCGCCCAGCAACTCAAGCCGAAGAAGGTCGCAATCCTCCACGACAAGCAGACCTACGGTTCGGGGGTGGCCACACAGGTTCAGAAGTCCCTGCAGAAGGATGGGGTGAATGTCGCCCTGTTCGAAGGCATCAATGTCGGCGACAGCGATTACTCGGCGGTGATTTCGAAGCTGAAGGCGCTGGGACCCGACCTGATCTATTTCGGGGGCTATCATCCCGAGCTCGGCTTGCTGCTGCGCCAGGCGCGCGAGCAGGGTCTGAAGACGCAGTTCATGGGGCCGGAGGGCGTGGCCAACAAGGATCTGCTCGCCATTGCCGGTCCCGCCGTGGACCATCTGTTGGTCACGCTGCCGGCGGATTTCACCAAGCGCAAGGGCAATGAACATATCCTCGAGGACTTCAAGAAGTACAAGCGCAGTCCGGACGGCGCCTTTACCATCACGTCTTACGCCGCCGTTCAAGTGCTGGCCGACAGCATCAATGCGGTAGGTCCGGACGCTGACAAGGTCGCCGATTACATGCACTCGCATACGTTCAAGACGGCCATTGGCGACGTGGATTACGACGCGAAGGGAGACCTGAAGCACTTCGAGTTTGCCGTGTTCCGCTGGGATGCCAACGGCAACATGACCCAGATCCAGCCCTGACCGGCTGGCCGGCCCCGATGCCCGTCGGGGCTCCGCCTGCCCGGGTGGCCGCACCCGGGCCCTCTTCAGAAACATCTTCGATTATGTCCGACCTGCTTCCTCTACTGACGCAACAGTTGTTCAACGGCTTGTCGCTCGGTGCGATCTATGCCTTGATCGCCATCGGCTACACCATGGTCTACGGCATCATCGGCCTCATCAATTTCGCGCACGGCGAAATCTACATGATCGGTGCCTATACCGGCTTGGTGACGCTGTCGGCCATCGGGCTGGGCAGCGGCCTGCCGTTGCCGATGATGGTGCTGGCCATGCTGGTCGTGGCCGCAGCCGTGACGGCGGTCTATGGCTACGCGGTCGAGAAGATCGCCTATGCCCCGCTGCGCAGCAGCCCGCGGTTGGTGCCGCTGATCTCCGCCATCGGAATGTCGATTTTCCTGCAGAACTGGGTCGCGACGGGGCAGGGGGCCCGCGACATGGCCGTCCCCGCGCTGATCACCGGTTCCATCGATTTCACGCTAGGCACCAGCAATTTCACGGTCACCGCGCCTTATTCGCGCATCATGATCATTATCGTCACGGTCGTGGCCATGGTCGGACTGTGGATGTTCATCAAGTATTCCCGCACGGGGCAGGCATCCCGCGCCTGCGCGCAGGACATCCACATGGCCAACCTGCTCGGGATCAATACTGACAGGATCATCTCCTTCACCTTCATGATCGGCGCCATGCTCGCGGCCGTAGGCGGCGTGCTGATCGCGCTGGCGATCGGCAAGCTCAATCCCTTCATCGGGTTCATGGCGGGCATCAAGGCCTTCACGGCGGCCGTACTGGGCGGTATCGGGAGCATCCCGGGCGCGATGCTGGGCGGGATTCTCCTGGGGCTCGCCGAAACCTTCGCTGCCGCCTTCATTTCGTCGCAGTACAAGGACATTGTCGCCTTCCTGCTGCTTGTCTTCATCCTGCTGTTCCGGCCCACAGGGCTGCTGGGCAAACCCGAAGTGGAAAAAGTCTGATGGCAACCAATATCAAGAATGCGGTGATCGCAGCCCTGATGGCTGGCGTCATCATTGCCCCCGTCTACGGCCTGCAGATTCTGCGCCGAGGCCAGGAAACCTATCTGCAGCCCGACTGGAAGATGATCCTGGGTGGCATGCTGGTGGTGTTCGTCGGGCACCTGCTGCGGCCGCTGCTGCATCGCCGCAAACCGTCGACACAGCGTTTCAAGATTCCGCCCATGACGGATAAAGTGCGCCAGAAAGTCATCCTGGTGCTGATCCTGTTCGCTGTCGCCTGGCCGTTCTTCACGGGCCGCGCGCAGGTGGATATCGCGACGCTGGTGCTCATCTACATCATGCTGGGCCTGGGCCTGAACGTCGTGGTCGGGTACGCGGGCCTGCTGGACCTGGGATTCGTGGGCTTTTACGCCACCGGAGCCTACACCTATGCGCTGCTGTATCACTGGGCCGGGTGGGGATTCTGGGAGGCACTGCCATTTTCGGGCATGATGTCGGCTCTTTTCGGGTTCCTGCTGGGCTTTCCCGTGCTGCGGCTGCGGGGCGACTATCTCGCCATCGTGACGCTGGGCTTCGGTGAAATCATCCGCCTCATGCTGATCAACCTGTACGGCCTCACCGGCGGGCCGGACGGCATCTCGGGGATCCCCAAGCCTTCATTCTTCGGCTACCAGATGGCGCGGCGCTCAACCAACGGCCTGCCGACCTTCCATGAGCTCATGGGCTGGAGTTTCAACAGCGACGACGTGGTGATCTACCTCTACCTCACGGCGTTCGTGCTGGTCCTGCTGACCCTGTTCTTCACCAGCCGACTCATCCGCATGCCGATCGGGCGGGCCTGGGAGGCCCTGCGCGAAGACGAGATTGCCTGCCGTTCGCTGGGCCTGAATCCCACGACAATCAAGCTCTCGGCCTTCACCATGGGAGCCATGTTCGCCGGCTTCGGCGGAGCCTTTTTCGCGGCCCGCCAGGGCTTGGTGAATCCAGAGTCCTTCACCTTCATCGAATCGGCGCTGATCCTGTCCATCGTCGTTCTGGGAGGCATGGGCTCGCAGGTCGGGGTGATCCTGGCGGCGACCCTGCTGACTGTCGTACCGGAACTGGCGCGTGAATTTGCCCAGTACCGCATGCTGATCTTCGGTCTGGTCATGGTCGTCATGATGGTGTGGCGCCCGCAAGGTCTGCTGCCGATGAAACGTCCGCAAGTGGAATTGGAATCATGAGTGATGTGTTGCTGACGGTCAGCGGACTGACCATGCGCTTCGGCGGCCTGCTGGCCGTCGACCAGGTGGAATTCGAAGTGGGACGCGACGAGGTCTTTGCCATCATCGGCCCCAACGGCGCCGGCAAGACCACGGTCTTCAACTGTGTCGGCGGCTTCTACAAGCCCTCCACAGGGACGATCCGCCTGGAAGGGACGGACATCACGGGTCAGCCCAGCCATAAAGTCGCGCGGCATGGCCTGGTGCGGACATTCCAGAACGTCCGGCTGTTCAAGAACCTGACGGTGCTCGAAAACCTGCTGGTTGCCCAGCACACTCAGATGAAGACCGGGCTGATCAGCGGCGTGCTGCGGCTGCCGTCCTTCCGCCGTTCGGAATCCGAGGCCAAGAAGCGCGCCGCCCAGTGGCTGGACTTCATGGGGATCCGCCAATATGCCAATCGCGAAGCAGGCAATCTGGCGTACGGCCACCAGCGCAGGCTGGAAATCGCACGCTGCATGATCACCAAGCCGCGGCTCCTCATGCTGGACGAACCGGCCGCCGGCCTGAATCCGCAGGAGAAGCGTGATCTCCAGGCCCTCATTGACCAGTTGCGGCGCGAATTCGGCGTGGCCGTCCTGCTGATCGAACATGACATGAGCCTTGTGATGGGAGTGTCCGACCGCATCCTGGTCATGGAACACGGCAAGCCCATCACCACCGGGCTGCCCGAGGCGATTCGCACGGATCCACGCGTCATCAAAGCTTATCTGGGGGAATGACCGTGCTCAAACTGGAAAACATCAGCACGTTCTATGGTGCGATTCAGGCGTTGAACAACGTCTCGGTGGAAGTCAACGAAGGCGAAATCGTCACCCTGATCGGCGCCAACGGTGCCGGCAAGACGACGCTGCTCATGACAACCTGCGGCAACCCCAGGGCGCGCTCGGGCAAGATCAGCTTTCTCGGCCAGGACATCACAGGCGCTCCGACACACGACATCATGCAGCGCGGGATCGCCATCTCCCCCGAAGGGCGCCGCGTCTTTTCGGATCTGACCGTCACGGAAAACCTCAACATGGGGGCGTTTTTCCTGGACCGGGCGCAGACCGAAGAAAGCATGGCGCACGTGTTCGAGCTGTTTCCGCGACTGAAGGAACGGGCGGCCCAACGCGCCGGCACCATGTCGGGCGGCGAGCAGCAGATGCTGGCCATCGGTCGGGCGCTCATGACGCGCCCCAAGCTCCTGCTGCTGGATGAGCCTACACTGGGCCTCGCGCCGCTCATCATCGCCCAGATTTTCGACATCATCCGCACTATCCGGGATGAGGGCGTCACCGTATTTTTGGTCGAACAGAATGCGAACAAGGCCCTTCAGGTGGCCGACCGGGGCTACGTGCTGGAAACGGGCAAGGTCGTGCTGCATGACAGTGGCGCCAACCTGCTGAAAAACGACGACGTCCGCAAAGCGTATCTTGGGGGGTGATCCAGGACATGCAAGGGTCCCTGCGGACCCTTGCGTGCCTGGATCACCGGCGTCGCCTGCAGGCGACGCCGTGGGCCACTCAGGCCAGCCCTTGCGCCTTCAAGGCGGCCTGGACGCCTTTGTCCGCGGCCATCTTTTTCTGGAAACGACGCAGGTCATCCATCCCGGAGAGGTCCAGCTTCTTCGCATCTGCCCATGTCAGCAGCACGAACAGGTAGGGGTCGGCGACCGACCGCTGGCCCGTGAGCCAGTCACGTCCCTTCAGGTCGTCGTTGACGATCTTGAAGAAGGTCTTCAGCTTCGCGAGCGCATTGTCGGCCAGGACCTTCGCAAGGGATTCATCTCCGCCGGCGAAGTACGAGGCGGCGAACACCAGCCCGAACGTGCGGTGAATGTCGGAGTTGCACATCGACAGCCAGCGGCGCGTCTCCGCGCGGCCTCGGACGTCCGATCCCATGAGCTTGGCTTCGGGATGCAGTTCGGCCAGATATTCCAGAATGGCGGCGCTCTGGGTCAGGACAAAGTCACCGTCGACCAGCGTCGGAACGGCACCGGTGGGGTTGAGCGCCAGATAGGGCGGTTCCTTCGTCTGCTCCCATGTCAGGCGCTCTGTTTCGTAGGGTTTGCCAATCCATTCGAGCACAATATGGGTTGCCAGCGGGCAGGCACCCGGACAGTAATACAGTTTCATGTTGTTCCTTGAATGAGGACTGAAGGTCTTTGTCCGTTATAACACCGGAGCGGCCCTGGCCGATGCCGGCAATTCGGCAGAGTGCCGCCTTTCCTCGCTGAATCCGGACCCCCGATGCATGCGGTAGACTATGAGCCGACAAATCAGTGGAGAAGCCTGCATATGGATACGCGGCGCGTCGTCTTTCTCGATCGTGAAGCTTTGCCCGACTGGCTGGATTTCGACGGGCTTTCGGTGCCGCACGAATTCGTATTCCATCCGCACACTGCACGTGAAGAGGTCGCCGAGCGCATCCGTGATGCCGATATCGTCATCGTGAACAAAGTGAAGATGGACGCTCCGGCCCTGCAGCAAGCCCGCCACCTGGGCATGATCGCACTGGCCGCCACGGGTTCCGACAACATCGACCTCGAGACCTGCAACCGACTGGGAATCATCGTCTCCAATGTGCGGGACTATGCCAGCCACGCGGTTCCCGAACACGTATTTGCGCTCATACTGGCATTGCAGCGCAGCCTGCTGGCGTATCGCCAGTCCGTCCGGGACGGCCGCTGGCAGCAAAGCGGACAGTTCTGCTACTTCGATTTTCCGGTGCGCGACCTGGCGGGTTCCACGCTCGGTATCGTGGGACGAGGGGCGCTCGGAGAAGCCGTCGCCCAGATCGCCCGGGCCTTCGGCATGAAGGTCCAGTTCGCGGCGCGGCGCGATGCCGGCGCCCCGGCCGAGGATTACACCGACTTCGGGCACTTTTTGCGCAGCAGCGACGTCATCAGCCTGCACTGCCCGCTCAATGAGCAGACACGCGGCATGATCGGTGCTCCCGAGTTCGCGCTGATGGAGCGCCAACCCTTGCTCATCAACACGGCACGCGGTGGACTGGTGGATGAGTTGGCGCTGGAACAGGCGCTGCGCTCGGGCCAGATCTGCGGTGCGGGCTTCGATGTGGCATCCCAGGAGCCGCCCGGCCGGGACCATCCGTTGATGCGCCTGCTGGCCTACCCGAACTTCATCCTGACGCCGCATGTCGCCTGGTCCAGCCGGGACGCCGCCCAGGCCATGGCCCGTCAGGTCATCCATAATATCGAGGCTTACTGCCGCGACGAGCCGCGCAACGTGGTGGCCGGTTTCCGCAGCTGAGCTTTCCTGAATATCTGGATCATCATTCATGTCCCGCTGCCTGCGCGTTGCCATCAATGGCTATGGCCGTATCGGCCGCTGCGTCCTGCGCGCATTGATGGAATCCCCCCATAGGGAGTCCATCAAGATCGTGGCCATCAACGAGCCAGCCGACCTGGAATCCATGGTTTACCTGACCCAGTACGATTCCACGCACGGGGTATTTCCGGGCCGGGTTGAGGCGGGGGAGGGCGGCCTGTCCATCGAGGGCTGCGATATCCCCGTCTTCCATGCCAGCGAGCCCGCCAGAGGCCCGTGGGCGGCACTGGACTTTGACCTGCTGCTGGAATGCTCCGGCGCATTTTCGACTCGGGCAAGCCTGCAGCCGTTCATCGATGCGGGATGTCCCCGCGTTCTGGTATCACACCCGGGGCGAGGCGCCTCCGAGGTGGATTTCACCGTCGTCTATGGCGTCAATGACGCGGGTCTGAAGGCGGACCAGCACATCGTCTCGGCCGCGTCCTGCACCACCAATGCGATCGTGCCGATTCTGGACGTGCTGGACCGGAACCTGGGGGTGTCCAGCGCGTTCTTGACCACGTTGCATTCTGTCATGAATGATCAGCCCATGATCGATGGCTACCATCATGCCGACTTGAGGCGCACGCGCTCCGCGATGCAGTCCATCGTGCCGGTGGCGACAGGACTCGCGCAAGGCGTGGAGCGCCTGTTGCCGGGCTTGGCGGGAAGGATCCAGGCAAAGGCCGTCCGCGTCCCCATCCTGAACGTGTCGGCCATCGATGTATCGGTCAACCTGAGTCGGTCGACCGACCCTCAAGCTCTGAAAGCGCTGTTTCTGGCGGCTGCCCGCGCCCAGCCGTCGCTGCTGGCCTGCACGGATCAGCCCCACGCTTCGGTGGACTTCAACCACAACACGCACTCAGCCATCGTGGATCTTGAGCAGATCAGGGTCAACAATCAGAACTTTGCCAGTCTGCTGGTCTGGTTCGACAACGAATGGGGGTTCGCCAACCGCATGCTGGACGTGGCGCGCGCATGGTACGACCAATTCAGCGATAATCCACCCGCGCGGGTTGCGGGAACCCCCGAATTTCATTCTTAGGAGCATGACTCATGGCCGACAGCCGCACTGAAACCGATTCCATGGGCGCCATCGAGGTGCCCGTGTCTCATTACTGGGGGGCTCAGACGCAGCGTTCGATCCAGAACTTCCCGATTGGCGTGGACCGCTTTCGCTGGACTGCACCCATCATCCGCGCGCTGGGAGTCCTGAAGAAGGCCGCCGCTCAGGCCAATTCCGAACTCGGCGAACTGCCGGCCGATATTGCGCAGCTCGTTGTGCGAGCCGCCGACGAAGTCATCGAGGGCAAGCACAACAGCGAATTCCCGCTGGTGGTGTTCCAGACAGGCTCGGGCACCCAGTCCAACATGAACGCCAACGAAGTGATCTCCAATCGGGCGATCGAACTGGCTGGCGGAGCCATGGGAACGAAAAAGCCGGTACACCCCAACGATCACGTCAACCGCGGGCAATCATCGAACGACACCTTTCCGACCGCCATGCACATTGCGGTGGCCACGGAACTTTCGCGTCGGTTCTTCCCGGCAGTGGGGCGCCTGCGCGAAACGCTGGACGCCAAGGCCCGCGCCTACCAAGGGATCGTGAAGACCGGTCGCACGCACCTCCAGGATGCAACACCCATCACGGTTGGACAGGAAATCAGCGGCTGGGTGGCCCAGCTCGATTTCGCGCTGGACGCCGTGCAGGCGGCGCTGCCCGGAATCTACAGCCTCGCCATCGGTGGCACGGCCGTGGGCACGGGGCTGAACGCCCATCCGCGATTCGGCGAACTGGCAGCGGCGCGCATCGCCGACATCACGGGCCTGCCGTTTCGCAGCGCCGAGAACAAGTTCTTCGCGCTCTCGGCTCACGATGCATTGGTGAACCTTTCGGCCGCGTTGCGCACGCTGGCGGCGGCACTCATGAAGATCGCCAACGACGTCCGCTGGTTGGCGAGCGGGCCGCGCTGCGGCATCGGCGAGCTGACCATCCCCGAAAACGAGCCGGGTTCTTCCATCATGCCGGGCAAGGTCAATCCCACGCAATGCGAGGCGATGACCATGGTGTGCGTCCAGGTGTACGGCAACGACACCGCGGTGGCGTTTGCAGGGTCCCAGGGCAATTTCCAGTTGAACGTCTACAAGCCCGTCATGGTGCACAATGTGCTCGAGAGCATCGGGCTGCTGGCCGACGCGTGCCTGTCCTTCGACGAGCATTGCGCTGCCGGAATTGAACCCAACCTGCCGCGCATCCAGGAGAACCTCGAGAAGAACCTGATGCTGGTGACTGCGCTGAATCGCCACATCGGCTACGACAAGGCGGCGGCCATCGCCAAGAAGGCGCACCACGAACACACCACGCTGCGCGCGGCCGCGCTGGCGCTGGGATTCCTGACTGATGCGCAGTACGATGAATGGATCATCCCCCTGGACATGACGCATCCCAGCAAAGGCTGAACCATGACTGTCTCTGTGCACATCAAGCGCGCCTATGAGGCATCCGCCGATAGCGACGGGTTTCGTGTGCTCGTGGACCGGCTCTGGCCGCGTGGCCTGTCCAAGGCCACGCTTAAGTACGACAGATGGTGCAAGGACCTGGCGCCCAGCTCGGAGCTGCGCAAATGGTTCGGGCACCAGACCGACCGGTGGGAAGATTTCCGGCGAGACTACGTGACCGAGCTGAAAAGCGAGCAGGCACAGGCCCTGATGGGTGAAATCCTGGACGAGGCGCAGGGCAGGCCCATCACACTGGTGTATGGGGCCCGCGATCCGGAGCACAACCAGGCGGTCGTGCTCGCGGAGCTCCTGGCAGCCCGCGCCAGACACCACTGATCCTGAACGGGCGGACAGCCATGCTGCTGGTCTACTTCAGCTCCCAATCGACCTGGGCGTTGATCATGCTGGGCCTGATCATCCTGCTGGCGGTCGTGCTGGCGATTCAAGCGCATCGCCACCGTGCCCGCGCCGGCAACGAAGAGCTTCCGGGCATGACGGGTGAAGTCACGCAAGCATCCGACTCGCGGGGCCGGGCCTGGGCACAAGTCCGGGGCGAGGCCTGGCAGGTACGTGCCGATCAGCCGCTGGCAATGGGCCAATCCGTACGGGTCCGATCGGTGCACGGCCTGATCCTCGAAGTCGCCCCCCTTCCGGAACCTGAAGGTTCCACTGGAGAACCACCATGATGTTTCTCGATCTGGGCTCGGGCGTGAGCCTTCTGGTACTCATCTTCCTGCTCGTCGTGCTCTTCCGACTGTTTCATGTCCTGCGGGAATACGAGCGTGCCGTGCTCTTCACCTTGGGCCGGTTTTCGGGCTCCAAGGGGCCGGGCCTCATCGTGGTCATCCCGTTCCTGCAGCATGTGGTGCGGGTGGACATGCGGGTCGTGACGCTGGACATCCCCCCACAGGCGGTGATCTCCCGCGACAACGTGTCGGTGCAGGTCAACGCGGTCGTATATTTCCGCGTCGTGGACCCCGGCAAGGCCATCATCCAGGTAGAGCACTTCCTGGAGGCCACCAGCCAGCTTGCGCAGACCACGTTGCGAGCGGTGTTGGGCAAGCACGAACTGGACGAGATGCTGTCCGAACGCGAGAAGCTCAATCTGGATATCCAGACCATCCTGGATGCGCAGACTGACGGCTGGGGGATCAAGGTCACCAACGTCGAAATCAAGGACATTGGTCTCAATGACACCATGGTTCGGGCCATGGCGCGCCAGGCGGAAGCCGAGCGCGACCGGCGGGCGAAGGTCATTCATGCCGAGGGCGAGCGGCAAGCCGCACAGGCGCTGGCCGATGCGGCGCGCACGCTGGCGCAGGAACCCACATCCATGCAGCTTCGGTACCTGGAAACCCTGACTCAGGTGGCCGGCGACAAGTCGTCCACGCTGGTATTGCCCGTCCCCATTGATCTGTTGACCAACCTCATGGGACAGTTGCCGAAAAGCCCGCGTCCGCCTCAGCCATGAGCTGACCGATGACTGCGCCCGTGCGCAGATCGTCGAGCTGGCCGAAATGCTGCAAGCGGATGCGACCTTGCGCGTCCAGGATGAGCAGCGTCGGCGTACCCTCCAGATGCCAGGCCTGCATGGTGACGGGCAACGGGTTGCCGCGCGGGTCAGGTCGGTCGATGCCGACAGGAAACCGGATACGGTACTCGTACAGGAACGCCTTCAGCGCCGTCTCGTTCATGGATTCGTGGTGTTCGAACACCGTATGCAGTCCGACGACTTGGACCCGGCTCGGCGGAAAGGCCTGCTGGATGGCCTTCGCTTGTGGAATGCCGTGCGAGACGCATCCCGGGCAAAGCATCTGGAAAGCGTGCACGACCACGACACGGCCGCGCAAGTCGTCCAGCGAAAGCGGGTTGTCGGTATTGAGCCAGGCCTGCACGTCCCACGCGGGCGGCTGGTGACCATTGATCATGATGCAAGACTCCAGAATCTGATCGCCTCATGATAGGCCTATTTGACGCCAGTGCCCGACGCCAGCGATCAGTATAATCGGCCATCCCGCTTCCCCCACTGTGAAAAGCGCCTTCTGCGGGGCCGGGGGCATGGACCGAGACATGACGCTGCTGGCGCTGAGCATTTTCATCTTCACGCTCGCACTCGTGATCTGGCGCCCGGCAGGTCTGGGCATTGGCTGGAGCGCCACCCTGGGGGCGACGCTGGCACTCGCCACCGGCGTCGTTCATCTCTCCGACATTCCCATCGTCTGGGACATCGTCTGGAACGCCACCGCAAGCTTCGTGGCCGTGGTCCTCATCAGTCTGCTGCTGGATGCCGCGGGCTTCTTCCAGTGGATCGCGCTATGGGTCGCCCGTTGGGGCGCCGGCGACGGGCGGCGATTGTTCGGCCTGATCGTATTGCTTGGGGCCGCCGTCTCGGCACTTTTCAATAACGACGGCGCGGCCCTCATTCTCACGCCCATCGTGGTGGCCATGCTGGCGGCTCTCCGATTTTCGGCGCCAGCCATGCTCGCGTTCGTAATGGCTGCCGGCTTCGTGTCCGATGCGGCAAGCCTGCCGCTCGCGGTCTCCAATCTGGTCAATATCGTGACCGCCGACTTCTTCTCCATCGGCTTTGCACGCTTCGCCGCCGTCATGGTGCCTGTCGACCTGGTCGTCGTCTTCACGGCCCTGATGCTGCTGTCGTGGCTTTTTCGGCATGAGGTGCCCGCCCGCTACGAGAGGCAACGGCTCCAGGCGCCCGCCACGGCGATCCGCGACCGGCCGACTTTTCGCGCCGGCTGGTTCGTCATGGGTTGGTTGCTGGTGGGATTCTTCGGTCTGGAACCGCTGGGAATCCCGGTGAGCCTGACGGCGGCCGCAGGAGCTGCCGTCCTCACGACTGTGGCCGCCGCCGGCGGTAGGCTGCCGATTCGCAGGATCCTGCGCGGAGCGCCCTGGCACATCATCGTCTTCGCGCTGGCGATGTACCTGGTCGTCTATGGACTGCGCAACGCCGGACTGACGCAGTTCCTGACCGGCGCACTGAACTGGCTGGCGGGGCAGGGAATCTGGACCGCAACACTGGGTACGGGCCTGATCAGCGCCGTACTGTCGTCACTGATGAACAACTTGCCCACGGTGCTGGTTGGGGCGCTGGCCATCGACGCGTCCGCCGCCACGGGAGCCGTCCGGGAGGCCATGGTCTACGCCCACATCGTCGGATGCGATCTCGGCCCCAAGTTGACTCCCATCGGCAGCCTGGCGACGCTGCTATGGCTGCATGTCCTGGACCGTCGGGGCGTGCATATAGGTTGGGGCCGATATTGCCGCGTCGGACTGGTGTTGACAGTTCCTGTGCTGCTGGCCGGCCTGTCGGCGCTGGCCTGGCGCCTCGCGGGCCCCATGGCGTGACGCGCCGAAATGCCATCATTGTGTCCCGCCGGCCGCCACGTCGCCGCGGGCCGGGACTTATACTCGACCTGTTATTGATCCAAAGATGAAAAGGAGTTGCATGATGACGATTGCCCAGCGGCTTGACATCCGGAAGGTGGATCCTGAAGCCTACAAACCCATGATGGCGCTCGAAAAGTACGTCCACTCGGGTTCCCTCGGAGAGGCCCTGATCGGTTTGATGAAATTCAGGGCCTCCCAGATCAATGGCTGCGCCTATTGTCTGGACATGCATGGGCAGGAGGCCCGCGCTGCCGGAGTGGACCAGCGCAAGCTCGATGTCGTCTCGGGATGGCACGAAGCGCCGGCGCTGTATTCGGCCCGCGAGCAGGCCGCCCTGGCGCTGACCGAGGAAGTCACCCGCATTGGTGAACAGGGTGTGACCGATGCGACCTGGCAACGGGTGCAATCCGCCTTCAGTGAACAGGAA
>DATNAI010000286.1:0-5137 GCA_035572875.1 Castellaniella sp.
CGAGCGTCATGCCCTTGCCGACGTCGTAGGCGACGCGGGCGCGGATGATGGTCAGTGCATCGCGGTAGCTGACCACTTCAGAGCGATCGGTCATGCGCCCGTGACCCGGCACGACGTAGGTTCCACCCTCCTCGTTCTGCCGCGGTACCATCATCTCGATGATATCGTTCAAGGCGTCGATGAGGCCCGTCAGCGTCCCACCCTTGTCTTTTTCGATCACCGGATAAGCCAGCGGATCGAACAGATTGCCGGTACAGATGACGTCTGATCCACGAAAGTAAATGTAGCTGTCGGCGTTGCTGTGCGCGGCCGCTGCATGGTAAAGCAGCACCGCCTCATCGTTGTACAGCTGCCAGTAATCGCCGAATGCGTCCGTAGGCCAGATCTCCGACGGAGCTTTGGTCGCGACCATATCGTCCAGCACGCCCTGCTGTCCGACTATGCCTGCTCCCTTGGGCTCGCCACCGAAGGCGCCGGTATTCTCGAAGCCATTCTTGGCGACCTCTGCGTTGCCGCTGACCATCTCCATATCGGCGTCCGTGTCGATCACGAACTCGATCGGACGACTGGACAACTCGCCGACCGCCCTGACGACGGCTGCGCTCATATCCTTGGGTCCGGCATTGACCACCATCGTGGCTTCTTCACCCAGCTGCACGGTAATGTTCGGTCCCGCGCCGGTGATCATGTAGACACGACCCTGTACGTGCCAGATATTGAGCCGCCTGCCATGGCCCGCATCGATTGCGTGCAAATGCGGCTGGACCTCCCAGGTACCCTGCGTGGTGACGTAGGGCTGCGCAAGCACCGGGGACGAGGGCACGATCATCGTGGAGGCCAAAGCCGCCCACAGCCCCAGCCTGCCCTGTAACGATACGCCATGCTTGCTCATCACTTCGATATCCGCCTGGTGGCAGGCTTGGGGAGCGGCGGGGGCGTGGGCAATGACTGCAGGCGCTTCTCATACCAGGGAAGAATCGTTTCCGGCCCGCCCTTCGCGGCCTCGAGCGGCACGCCGAACTTGCGGGGATATTCTCCGAGCTGTGGATTCAGGCCGGGCAGGAAGTAAGGCACCCAGCCCTTGGGATGGGGCACCTCGACGGCCGGCGTGCAGGTCGAGGGGAAAGGCTGGTAACCCGGATCTACGACCCAATTGGCACCGCGAACCAGCGGTGCGCCCAGATAGACCGGATCGTGAACGATGATCACCTCCGTGAGGTAGTCAGCGTGGCGGATGAAATATTCCGACAGATGGGCCTTGCTGCTGCGAGCCAACCCGTTGCGCTGAATCCATCCCTCCTTCAGATGAGTCACGGTGACCTTGAGCATATCCGCGACCCACTCGCCCCTGGAGAAGCCTTCCCACGTCGCCGGCGCCCACTGCGGCAGATCCGGCCGCCCATCCATCCAGATGGTCTGGACCGGCTGCATCCATTCGAATTCGACGTGCCAGGCGCCCACGGTCATCGTGTGCGGATCCATCGTCGAAGAGACGTGCAGACTGCCCGGACCCCACGGCGCATAGTCGGAGGGGTGCGGCTCGCATTCGTGTTCCAGCGCTTCCCACTTCTGTGCCGTCCAGGTATCGGCGCGCATGCGGTCGGCATCATTGACAGGCATGCCCGTGTAATCACCGACGTCCGGGCCCGCACCGCGATCCGGAAGGTCCTCGTCGAATTTCTGGCGCCATTCGCCCGCCAGATCCATCTGCGCCACCGCTGGTGACGCGTTGAATATCATCATGCCGGTGGCGAGCACGATGAGTGCACTAGCCTTCAGTTCAATTACCCTGTTCATCTTCGTGGGATTCAGCCCATTTTGCAGATAGCGCATTGAATTGCGTCGGCTATTGCGCAGCGCTGCGAGGGATTTAAGCTGTCCCGCCCGCGGAGCGGCAAGCCGGAACCGTTAGCATTAACGGTTAGCGACTGACAGGTCCGGGCCGGTACTGCAGACTCCAGTGAGTCTCGTCGCCTTCATGAATGCCATTCGAACTCACTGCATAGTCGCAGCGCGGCTGGGGGCCATCGGGGCGCTGCTGACGGGTGCTGGGATCACGCCGTTCGGAGCGATCGCGCAGGCGGCCTCTCCCGCAACCGCCCCACAACCCATCGATGCGGACGTACAGGTGCTGCCGGTCAGTTCCGGAGTCTTCATGCTGACGGTCGGCGGTGTGAACGTGACCGTGCAAACCGGTACGGACGGGACGGTGGTGGTGGACCCGGGTCCCGTTGCCACTGCACCGGCGGTCGTGGCGCAGATCCGCCGGCTCACTCGGGCACCCATCCGCTACGTCATCGACACCAACGCGGATGCCGAGGTGGTCGGAGGGAACGCCATCGCCGCCTCCGCCGGCAGCAGCATTGCCTCGCGCGACCTCTTCGCTGCCGCTGCAGACCGCCAATTCAGCTCGATTGCCGCGGTACCGGGCGCCAAGGCCGGCAACGGCGCACCGATCATCGCGTTGCAGAGCGTGCTGACCCGAATGCTGGCGTCGACCCCCGGCTATCCCGCCTCGGGCCTGCCAACGGATACCTTCACGCGACCGGAGTTCAATTTCTTCGCCAACGAGGGCATCGCAGTCGTGCAGCTGCCCGCCGCGCACAGCGATGCGGATGCGGCCGTGCGTTTTGAGCGCACGGATGTCGTGGTCACGGGTGCCGTATTCGACCCTACCCGCTTCCCGGCGATCGATCTGCAGCACGGCGGCAGCATTCAGGGCGAACTCGATGCCCTCAACCGGATCGTCAACACGCTGGTATTCGCACATACCCCGGTCCTGACGAACACCGGCGGCACGCTCGTCGTGCCACTGCGTGGACCGCTCTGCGATCTGGCAGACCTGGTGACCTACCAGGACATGGTGGCTACCGTGACGGCACGCATCCGCTTCTACATGGATCGCGGCCGAAGTCTGCGGCAGGTTCTGGCGGCCGATCCGCTGCAGGGCTATCGCACACGCTACGGCGCGGATAGGGATAACGGGACGGCGACGGATTTCGTCGCGGCGGTCTACAGAAGCCTGTTGGTCGCGCGCCTGCCGCTGCACCGCCAACGAGAGCCCTGATATGGCCATGCTCGCCAGCCTCGTCCGATTGATGGGACTCGCCTCTGCCGCCGCGCTGTGCTGCCTGCCCATCCGGGCACAGACCCGAACCCGCACCTCCGCGGTGAACGACACCTCGAGCGCCCAAGCGCAGGCACCTTACGACCTGCAGGGCTACTGGGTCTCGCTGGTCACGCAGAACTGGCAGTTTCGGATGATCGTTCCCGGTCCGGGCGAATACGCCGATATTCCGATCAATCAGCAGGCCAAGCAATTCGCCGACGCCTGGAAGGCCGCTGCCGAGGAGGCGAGCGGACGGCAGTGTGAGGCCTATGGAGGAGCCGTGATCATGCGTCTGCCGGAAAGACTTCATATCCACTGGCACGACGCCAATCTGCTGCAGGTGGATATCGACTCCGGGTTGCAGACGCGCTTGCTGCACTTCGCAGCAACCGCTGCACCGCCCAATGAGCCAGTGAACCTGCAGGGCTATTCGCAGGCCCGCTGGGTCAAGCTCATGAATAGCGGACAGTTGTTTGCGCCGCCCAGCGCGCCGCCCAATCCAGACGCGGGATCTCTGGAGGTCAAGACCGATCATTTGCAGCCTGGACTGTTGCGTAAGAATGGCGTGCCGTATAGCTCACGCACCCGGGTGCGTGAGTGGTGGGACCTGCGTACGGAACCGACCGGACAGCGATGGCTATCGATCAGCACGCGCGTGGTGGATCCGCAATACCTGATCGACCCCTACCTGTACGACTCCATCTTCGCCAGGGAAGCGGACGGCTCCAAATGGGCCCCATCACCCTGCTCGCTGAGGTTCTGAGGGGCGTTTCGATGAAGTCATCCAGGCTCACGCTGGGCATCACGCTCTGTGCCGTGCAGGCTCTCTGTTCCGGCATCGTCAACGCCCAGGTAGACCTTTCCGGCAACTGGGTCGTGGAGAGCACGCAGGAGCAGCGCATTCATGGCTCGGGACCCTTTCCCGGGAACTTTGCCGGCATCCCGCTGAACGAGCAGGGGCGGGAGGGCGGATTTGCATACTCTGGTGATCAGCACGAAGAACTGTACCGGCAATGCGAGCCCTGGTCCGTGCACTACATCGTCGCCGGTCCCTGGGGCGGACGCTTCACCGCCATGCGAGATGCGAGCGGGCGGATCATCGCCTGGCAGCTCAGCTCACCCGCGTACGACCGGCTTCCGATGACCATCTGGATGGACGGTCGGCCGCACCCCTCCTCGCAGGCGCTGCACACCTACGCGGGATTCACGACCGGCCAGTGGAGCGGCAACACCCTGGCGACCTACAGCACCCATCTGAAGGATTCGTATCTCGAGCGCAACGGGCCGCCAGTGAGTAATCGACAGACGGTCAGTCTGTTCTTCACCCGTCACGCGGATGAGCTGATGGTCCTCGGCGTGGTCCGCGACCCCGTCTATCTGGAAGCTCCGTACGCACTCGCCCAGGACTTCCAGCTGGCGCTCACGGACACGGGGGAAGAAGTTCCTCTCTATTGCCAACCCGCAGAGGTAGTCGAAGGTCTGTCCGACGGCTTTCACACGGCCACCGTCCTGCCCGATCAGATCCCGGCCGCGCAGACACAGATGCACAGACTCTATGGCATTCCACTGGACGCCACCGGCGGCGGCGCAGCGACCATGTACCCCGAGTTCCGCAGGCGTCTGCAGGCAGAATATCACCCCCCCACCGCCTACTGCAGGCAGTTCTGCTGTAGCGGACGTAGTGCCGCGCTCGTGTGCTCGCGTCCCGCGCAGCCGTGATGCTCTGCACCGATGCACCCCTACGGGGGTGGCAACCTACAGCCCGGGAATCACCGGCACCGCCTGGCGCGTGGGAGTGGGACCCCGCAGGCTTCGGGTTCCACAGCGCCGCGTCAGGCTCGCGTAGATATTCGCAACTGGCGATATACGGCTCGCGCAAATAGGTCGGATCGATCACCACGGAGGTGAGCACGAGATCCTGCGCGCCCTCATCCCCGATGCGGTCAAAGTACTCCAGCAGGCGCGCATGGCCACTGTAGGGCACGCCGTAAGGGTAGAATCATCGCGAACATCTCGTTCTGGATGACT
>DATNAI010000287.1:0-14281 GCA_035572875.1 Castellaniella sp.
GGCGGTTGCCTCGGACCAGTCGCTGGCGATCGCCGGCAAACAAGTCTACGTCCAATCCATCATCGCCGCCTATCGGTCATTGGGCCTGCGCCTGGCGCAGCTAGATCCGCTGAAGCGCCGCGATCGCCCGGAAATCCCCGAGCTCGATCCCGCTTTCTACGGACTGTCCGAGGCTGATCTGGATCAGATCTATTCCGCGACCAACACGTATTTCACCAAGGCCGACACGATGACCCTGCGGGACATCCTCAAGGCCCTGCAGGACACGTATTGCCGCAATGTCGGCGCTGAATTCATGCACATCACCGATCCGGCGGTCAAACGCTGGATCCAGGAACGTCTCGAATCGACGCTGGGTGTACCCGAATATACCAGCGAACAGAAGCGCAAC
This sequence comes from Castellaniella sp., assembly GCA_035572875.1. Lineage (GTDB taxonomy): Bacteria > Pseudomonadota > Gammaproteobacteria > Burkholderiales > Burkholderiaceae_B > Castellaniella. The sequence goes on from DATNAI010000287.1 coordinate 392, forward strand.
ATCCTTCGCCAGGTGACCGAGGCCGAGGGTCTGGAGCGCTTCCTGCACACCAAGTACGTCGGCCAGAAGCGTTTTTCGCTCGAAGGCGGCGAGAGCTTCATCGCGTCCATGGACGAGGTCGTCAATCACGCCGGCGAGAACGGCGTCCAGGATATCGTGGTGGGCATGGCCCACCGCGGGCGCCTCAACATGCTGGTCAACATCATGGGCAAGATGCCCGGGGACCTGTTTGCCGAATTCGAGGGCAAGCACACCCAGGGCCTGAGTGACGGCGACGTCAAATACCACAACGGCTTCTCCAGCGATCTGTCCACGCGTGGCGGGCCGGTCCATCTGTCGCTGGCCTTCAACCCGTCTCACCTGGAGATCGTCGACCCGGTGGTCGAGGGCAGCGTACGCGCCCGCCAGGATCGCCGCGGCGATCACGAGGGCAGCCAGGTGCTGCCGGTGCTCGTGCACGGCGACGCCGCCTTTGCCGGCCAAGGCGTGGTGATGGAAACGCTGAATCTGGCCCAGACCCGAGGCTATGGTACTGGCGGCACGCTGCACATCGTCATCAACAACCAGATCGGTTTCACCACTTCCGACCCGCGCGACACGCGTTCTTCCACGTATTGCACGGACGTGGTCAAGCTGATCGAGGCCCCGGTCTTCCACGTCAATGGCGACGATCCCGAAGCCGTTGTGTTCGTGACGCAGATCGCACTGGATTACCGGCTGCAGTTTCACCATGACGTGGTGGTGGACATCGTCTGCTTCCGCAAGCTGGGGCACAACGAGCAGGACACCCCATCGCTGACCCAGCCGCTGATGTACAAGAGCATCGGCACGCACCCCGGCACGCGCAAGGTCTATGGCGACCGGCTGGTGGCCCAGGGCGTGCTGGCTGAAGGCGAGCCCGACCAGATGGTCAAGGATTACCGTCAGCTCATGGAAGACGGCCAGCATACGGTGGAACCTGTGCTGACCGACTACAAGAACAAATACTCCACCGACTGGTCGCCGTTCCTGGGGGCGAAGTGGACGGATCATGCCGATACGGGTGTCCCTCTGGCGGAATTGACGCGCATCGGCGAAAGGATCACCCAGGTCCCTGACGGATTCACCGTGCACCCGCTGGTGAAAAAGCTTCTGGCCGATCGCCTGGCCATGGCGCATGGCGAACATGCGATCGACTGGGGCATGGGCGAACACCTGGCCTTTGCGACGCTGCTGACGAACGGCTATGCGATTCGCATCACCGGGCAGGATTCAGGACGGGGCACGTTCAGCCATCGTCACGCAGTCCTGCACGATCAGAATCGCGAACGCTGGGACGCGGGCGTTTACGTGCCGTTGGAGCACGTTTCGGACAATCAGGCGAATTTCACGGTGATCGATTCCGTACTGTCCGAGCTCTCCGTGCTGGGCTTCGAATATGGCTATGCCACCGCCGAGCCCAACGTGATGACCATCTGGGAAGCCCAGTTCGGCGATTTCGCCAATGGGGCCCAGGTCGTGATCGACCAGTTCATTACCTCGGGTGAAGCCAAGTGGGGCCGCCAATGCGGGCTGACGCTGATGTTGCCGCATGGCTACGAGGGCCAAGGCCCCGAGCACTCATCCGCCCGTGTCGAGCGGTTCCTGCAGATGTGTGCGGACAACAATATACAGGTCGTGCAGCCCACCAATGGCGCACAGATTTTCCACGTGCTGCGCCGCCAGATGATCCGGCCGTTCCGCAAGCCGCTGGTGATCTTCACGCCGAAGTCGTTGCTGCGCAACAAGCATGCCACTTCCCCGCTGGAAGACCTGGCGACTGGCACCTTCCAGCCGGTGATCGGCGAAGTCGATTCCGCTATCGTGGCCAGTGACGTCAAGCGCGTGATGCTGTGTTCCGGCAAGGTCTACTACGACCTGGTGCAGGCGCGTGCCGACCAGAAACGGACGGATGTTGCCATTCTGCGCATCGAGCAACTCTACCCGTTTGCGCATAAATCGTTCCAGACGGAGCTGCAGAAATACTCGAATGCGAAGGAACTGGTGTGGGTGCAGGATGAGCCGCAGAACCAGGGCCCGTGGTTCTACATCCAGCACCACCTCTACGAAAACATGAGTGATGGGCAAAGGCTCGGTTACGCGGGGCGGGCGGCGTCGGCCTCGCCTGCCGTGGGTTACCTGGCGAAACACCAGGAGCAGCAGCGCGCATTGGTCGAACAGGCCTTTTCGCCCAAGCTGAAGAGCCTCTCGATGATCAAGTGATCGGACCGATCCCTAACCAGAAAATTGCACAATACGGAAAATTATCATGGCTATCAAAGAAGTCGTCGTTCCCCAGCTTTCGGAATCGGTCTCCGAAGCTACCTTGTTGAACTGGAAGAAGCAGCCTGGCGCAAGCGTCGAGGCTGACGAGATCCTGATCGAAGTCGAAACCGACAAGGTGGTGCTCGAAGTCCCGGCACCGGCGTCGGGTGTGCTGACCGAGATCGTCAAGGGCGACGGCAGCACCGTCACGGCGGGCGAGGTCCTGGCCCGCATCGATACGGCCGCAAAGGCCTCGGCGCCTGCTGAAGCGCCCAAGGCCGAGCCGGCACCGGCTGCTGCGGCACCGGCTGCTGCGGCCGCCGCCGAGGCGCCGAAGACGGGCGCCAAGTCATCCGCGGCCTCGCCGGCTGCCGGCAAGATCCTCTCTGAAAAAGGCATCGATCCCGCCTCGGTACAGGGGTCCGGGCGGGATGGCCGCGTGACCAAGGGCGACGCCCTGCAGGCCACCAGCGCGCCGGCAGCGCCCGCGACGCCGTCCGCTCCCGTACCCGTCGGGCTGGACGGTCGCCCCGAGCAACGCGTGCCGATGAGCCGCCTGCGCGCCCGCGTGGCCGAACGCCTGATCCAGTCGCAGACTGAAAACGCCATTCTCACGACCTTCAACGAGGTCAACATGCAGGCCATCATGGACCTGCGCAAGAAATACAAGGACGCCTTCCAGAAGGAACACGGCGTCAAGCTGGGCTTTACCTCGTTCTTCGTCAAGGCGGCGGTTGCGGCCCTCAAGCGCTACCCCATCGTCAATGCGTCCATCGACGGCAAGGACATCATCTATCACGGCTACTTCGACATCGGTGTCGCCGTGGGTAGTCCACGCGGCCTGGTGGTGCCCATCCTGCGCAATGCGGACCAGCTCACGCTGGCCGACATTGAAAAGCAGATCGCCGACTTCGGTCAGCGTGCCCAGGACGGCAAGCTCACGCTGGACGAACTCACGGGCGGCACGTTCTCCATCTCCAACGGCGGCGTGTTCGGTTCCATGCTCTCCACTCCCATCATCAACCCGCCGCAGGCGGCCATCCTGGGCATTCACGCAACCAAGGATAGACCGGTGGCGGAAAACGGCCAGGTCGTGATCCGTCCGATGAACTATCTGGCATTGTCCTATGATCACCGCCTGATCGACGGCCGCGAAGCCGTCCTGGCACTGGTCGCCATGAAGGAAGCCCTGGAAGATCCGCAACGCCTGTTGCTGAACATCTGAGGGACACGATAATCATGGCAAAGCAATTTGATGTGGTCGTCATTGGTGCCGGCCCCGGCGGTTATATTGCGGCGATCCGCGCTGCCCAGTTGGGATTGGCAGTGGCGTGTGTGGACGCCTGGACGAGCCCGGCGGGCAAGCCGGCGCCGGGCGGCACCTGCACCAATGTGGGTTGCATCCCCTCGAAGGCGCTGCTGCAGTCGTCCGAGCACTACGAGCAGGTGAACGAGCATTTCGCCGACCACGGCATCACGGTCAAAGGTGTTTCCCTGGATCTGGCCAAGCTCATCGGCCGCAAGGACACGGTCGTCAAGCAGAACAACGAAGGCATCCTGTATCTGTTCAAAAAGAATAAGGTGTCCTTCTTCCACGGGACCGGTTCCCTGGGTGCCAAGACCGATTTCGGCTGGGCGGTCAAGGTCTCGGGTGCGACTGAAGAGGACCTGGAGGCGCGCCACGTGATCGTGGCGACGGGTTCCAACGCGCGTGAACTGCCGGGCACTCCTTTCGACGAGGATCGCATCCTGTCCAACGATGGCGCGCTGCGTCTGGCTGCCGTGCCGAAGAAGCTCGGCATCATCGGCGCTGGCGTCGTGGGGCTTGAGATGGGCAGCGTCTGGCGCCGCCTGGGCGCCGAAGTCACCGTCCTCGAAGCACTGCCCGATTTCCTGGGTGCCGTGGACCGCGATGTTGCCAAGGAAGCCCAGAAGGCGCTGACCAAGCAGGGATTGGACATCCACACCGGTGTGCGCATCACCGAGGTCAAATCGTCGGCCAAGGCGGTCACGGTTCAGTATACGGACGCGGCGGGCGCCGACCAGAAGCTGACGGTGGACCATCTGATGGTCTCCATTGGCCGTGTGCCGAACACGCAGGGCCTTGGGGCCGAGACCGTAGGCCTGAAGCTCGATGACCGCGGCTTTGTCGTGGTGGACGAGGACTGCCGCAGCAATCTTCCCAATGTCTGGGCGGTGGGCGATGTGGTTCGCGGTCCCATGCTGGCGCACAAGGCCGAAGAAGAAGGCGTGGCGGTGGCCGAGCGCATTGCCGGCCAGCACGGCCATGTGAACTTCGACACCATTCCGTGGGTCATTTATACCTCTCCCGAGGTTGCCTGGGTGGGCAAATCCGAGCAGGCCCTGAAGGCTGCCGGCCGCGACTACAAGGCAGGCAGCTTCCCGTTCATGGCCAATGGCCGCGCGCGGGCGCTGGGTGATACGACCGGCTTCGTGAAGATCCTGGCGGACGCCAAGACGGATGAGGTCCTGGGTGTGCATATCGTGGGGCCGATGGCATCCGAGCTCATCGCCGAAGCCGTCACCATCATGGAGTTCCGGGGGGCCGCCGAAGACATCGCGCGCATCTGCCATGCGCACCCGACACTGTCCGAGGCGGTCAAGGAAGCGGCCCTGGCGGTGGACAAGCGCACGCTGAACCTGTAATTCGTCTCGATGAACGTCAGCGAGTATTACACGCAGGCGCTGCGCGAGAGGGGCTTTGTTGCCGACGACGCGCAGCGCGTGGCGGTCGAACGTCTGCAGCGTTATTTCGACGACTGGATCGAGTTCAAGCGGCAGCGGTCCAGCCGTCTGAAGAAGCTCTTCCTGCATCCTCCCGTGCCTCGCGGGATTTACCTGTGGGGCGGGGTGGGGCGCGGCAAGAGTTTCCTCATGGACGCGTTCTACTTGACCGTGCCGGTCAAGCGCAAGGTGCGGCTGCATTTCCATGAGTTCATGCGTGGGGTGCATCGCGAGATCCGCGCGGTAAGCGGCGAAGCCGATCCCCTGGATCACGTGGCCCGCAATATCGTCAAGCGGTACCGCTTGATCTGTTTTGACGAATTCCACGTCTCCGATGTGGCCGATGCGATGATCCTGTATCGGTTGTTGATGCGCCTGTTCGAATATGGCACGTCCTTCGTCATGACCTCCAACTACGAGCCTTCCGAGCTGTATCCGGATGGCCTGCATCGCGACCGCATCCTTCCCGCCATCGCGCTCATTCAGGACAAGATGGACATCCTGAACGTGGACGCCGGCGTCGACTACCGCCGCCGCACGCTGGCCGAGATCCGCACTTATATCACTCCTGTCGTGGCTTCCACCCATGACGAGTTGCGGTCGGCCTTCGATCGGCTGGCAGATACGGCCGAGCAGAAACCTCCGGTGCTGATGGTGGAGGGGCGCGAAATCCGCGCGATTGCGCTGGCGGGCACGGTCGTATGGTTCGATTTCGCGTCCCTGTGCGGCACGCCCCGTTCACAGAACGATTATCTCGACCTGGCGGACCGGTTTCAGACGATCATCCTGTCCGACGTGCCGCGCATGGCACCGCGCCAGGCCTCGGAGGCGCGTCGATTCACCTGGCTGGTTGACGTGTTCTACGACCACAAGGTCAAGCTGATCCTCTCGGCGCAGTGCCCCGCCGATGAGCTTTATACTCAGGGCCCCATGTCCAACGAGTTCTCGCGCACGGTGTCGCGGCTGATGGAAATGCAGTCGCGTGAATACCTGGCCGAAGCCCGCCGGATGGCGGTGGTTCTATAGGGCCGGGGGCGGACCCGAACTTGCGGAGTTCAAAGTCATGAGCACAGCAGTCACGCGGGTCCTGACGGGCATCACGACGTCGGGCACTCCCCATTTGGGCAACTATGCCGGTGCCATACGGCCGGCGATCGAGGCCAGTGCCCGGTCCGGGGTGGACGCGTTTTTCTTTCTGGCCGATTTCCATGCGCTCATCAAGTGCGCCGACCCGGTCGTGGTGGCCCGGTCGCGAATGGAGATTGCCGCCACTTGGCTGGCGGCCGGTCTGGATCCCGATCGGGTCACCTTTTACCGCCAGTCGGACGTGCCGGAGATTCCCGAGCTGTGCTGGATGCTGACCTGTGTCACGCCCAAGGGATTGATGAACCGCGCCCACGCCTACAAGGCTTCGGTGGATGCCAACGAGGCCCGGGGCACCGAGCCCGACGACGGCGTCACCATGGGGCTGTTCTCTTACCCCGTGCTCATGGCGGCAGATATCCTGATGTTCAACGCCCACAAGGTGCCGGTGGGTCGTGACCAGATCCAGCATCTGGAGATGGCCCGGGATATTGCCCAACGCTTCAACTATCTGTATGGCCGCGGCCGGGATCTGTTCGTCCTGCCGGAGGTCCAGATCGACGAGGACGTCGCCACGCTGCCCGGGCTCGACGGCCGCAAGATGTCGAAAAGCTATCACAATACCATTCCGCTCTTCGAGGGCGGCCCGAAGGCGCTGAAGGCTGCAGTGGCGCAGATCGTGACCGACTCGCGCCTGCCCGGCGAGCCCAAGGACGCGGAAGGTTCGCCCCTGTATACCTTGTATCGGGCGTTTTCCACCCATGCGGAGTCGCTGGCCTTCAAGGCCGAGCTGGAAGCGGGCCTTGGGTGGGGCGAGGCCAAGCAGGCCTTGTGTGATCGGATAGAGTCCCAGATTGGTCCGATGCGCGCGCGCTACGCCGATCTGATGGCGCATCCCGGGCGAATCGAAGAAATTCTTCAGGCGGGCGCCCGAAAGGCCCGCCATATTGCGGTGCCATTCATGGAGCGGCTGCGAGAGGCCGTGGGCGTGCGCCAGCCGGCGGCCGGGCCTGCGGCGAAGAAAGTGGAAAAGTCCGCTCACGCGCGCCTGGCGTCGTTTCGCGATGAGACCGGCGCTTTCCGCCAGCGGCTGTTTGCCGCCGACGGCCGCGAGCTGCTGCTGTCGGAACCCTTTGCTGACCCGAAGCGGCTCCATCAGGTCAGCCGTCTGGTGGCTCAGATGGATCTGACGGCGTTGCAGCCGGATGCGCACGGTCTGGTTCGACTGGCGGCGGAAGGGCAGTGCTGGGCCTCCTGCCGGCTGGAGGATCTGGAGCAGGTCGGATTGGCGCTGGCCGAAATTTGAACACTCGCCCATGGGTGAGAAGGGTCCTGAAAGGCCCAAAGGGGTGAGTGTGGCAGGAGTTGCAGCGCCCGGCCGGACAGGTCGCCGTACCGCCATGCTGGCCGTCGGCATGGCCGTCGCGTCGATGACCAGCGTCCAATCGGGTGTGTCGCTGTCGGTTCCCGTCATGTCGGACTATGGCGTCCTCAGCACGTCAGGCTTGCGGCTCTGCTGGGCCTCCTTGGTGCTATTGCTGATCGCCCGCCCGCCGTTGCACCGATTCACCGGGGTACAGTGGCGGGCGGCACTGCTGCTGGGGTGCGCCATGGCCACGATGACGCTGTCATTTTTCATGGCGCTGGACCGTTTGCCCCAGCACCTCGCCGTCGCGCTGGAATTTTGCGGGCCGCTGTCGGTGGCCGCTCTCGGTGTGCGGGGCTGGCGCGCGCTGGCGTGGCCTTTGCTCGCGGCCGCCGGCATCCTGCTGCTGGTCCTGGGCGATGTCGATGTGTCGGGTGCCGTCGATGTGATGGGAATCGGCTTCGCGCTCTTGGCGGCCGTCGGCTGGGGCGTCTATATCGTGAAGATGAAGTCCGTGGGCCAGGCGTTCCACGGCTTTCAGGGAATCGCGGTGTCGTCCTTGGTGGCGGCCGTGATCTCATTGCCCTTTTCAGCGGCCGAGATCGGCTCGCTGATGTTCCCGTGGCGGCAGCTGTTGTGGACAGCCGGGCTTGCGGTTTTTTCGCCCCTGGCTTCCTATATCCTGGAAATGCTCTCGCTCAGGCGCCTGCCGTCAGCGACGTTCGGGGTCCTGATGAGCATGGAACCGGCCATTGGCGCCTGTGCCGGATGGATCATCCTCGGACAGTGGATGACGGCGGGCCAGATGCTGGGGACGGCGCTGGTCGTGGCGGCCAGCGTCGGCGTTGTGCGGGCGGCGGCCCGTTGACGTCAGGGGTCCACGGGCGCACCGGCAGCCCGGGGCCGCTGTTCGATCTGTCCGGGCGCCCGACCTGGGGCGGATGGCCCAGTGTCCCGTTCGGGACACTACCGCCGGGAGGCCGCTTCGGCGGCGGCCCGCAGCCCGCTGATCGTCGTCGTAGGTGTGATGGCTTCCGGATCCAGGATGCAGTGCACGATTGCCGGCAACCCGCTGTCCATGGCACGTTTCAGCGCTGGCGCGAATTCTTCCGTGCTTTCCACCCGTTCGCCATGCCCGCCGAATGCGCGGGCGTAGGCCGCGAAGTCGGGGTTGTGCAGCGTGGTACCCGACACTCGGCCCGGGTAATGTCGTTCCTGGTGCATGCGGATCGTGCCGAACATGCCGTTGTCGATGAGAATCACCACGATGGGGAGCTGGTATTGCACGGCGGTCGCGAACTCCTGCCCGTGCATCATGAAACTGCCATCGCCCGTGAAGCAGACTACCGTGCGGTCCGGGAAGATTCGCTTGGCCGCCACCGCGGCCGGAAGTCCGTAGCCCATCGAGCCCGATGTGGGGGCCAGTTGCGTGCCATAGGCGCGGAACCGGTAGAAGCGGTGGATCCAGGTTGCGAAATTGCCCGCGCCGTTCGTGATGACGGCATCCTTGGGCAGGACAGCGTTCAGGTGGGCAACGACCGCGCCCATTTGCAGGGCGCCCGGAATCCCGATCTGTTCGGGGTCGCTCCACGCGACGCGGGCAGCATGCAGCTCCGCGCAGCGTGCCTGCCGCTCGATAGTGGACGTACTGGCCATGTCCTGAATCAGCTGGGCCCATGTGCGCGGGCAGCAGGCCATGGCGACATCCGCCTGGTAGACGCGGTTCAGTTCATTGATGTCGGGATGGATGTGAACCAGCTTCTGACGGGGCGAGGGGATCTCGAAGAGGGAGTACCCCTGGCTGGGGATCTCGGAAAGGCGTCCCCCCACGATCAGGATCAGATCCGATTCCCGGATCGCTTCCAGCATCCGTGGGGAGCTCCCCAATCCCAGATCGCCGATGAAGTTCGGGTGGTCGGTGGAGCAGAGCATCTGCCGGCGAAACTCCACGGCGACGGGAATGTCGTGGCGTGTGGAAAACGTGCCGAAGGCCTGCACGGTGTCCTCGTCCCAACCGCTGCCCCCGAGAATCGCCACGGGCCGCTGAGCCTGGGCCAGCAACGATTCGAAGGCGTGCAGTTGCGCGGTCGTGGGTGACGCGTCGGTGCGCACACAGGGGCGCGCATCGTCGACCGCCAGAGTCTCCGTCAGCATGTCTTCGGGCAGCGCCAGCACGACCGGTCCCGGGCGCCCCGACTGTGCGACATGGAAGGCGCGCGCCAGATATTCGGGGATACGTTCGGCCTGATCGATTTCAGCCGCCCATTTGACTTGTGAGCCAAACACGGCCTTGTAGTCCATCTCCTGGAAGGCCTCACGGTCGCGATGCGAACGGCGGATCTGCCCCGCCAGCAGGATCATGGGCGTGGAATCCTGCGACGCGACATGAATCCCCGCGATGGCGTTGCAGGCGCCTGGCGCCCGTGTCACCACGCAGATGCCGGGTCGCCCGGTGAGTTTCCCATAGGCTTCCGCCATCATCGCGGCGCCGCCCTCCTGGCGGCACACGGTGACCTGGATGCCGGCGTCGTAGAGGCCGTCGAGCACCGCCAGATAGCTTTCGCCCGGGACGCAGAAGACGTGGTCGGTGCCATGCAGGCGGAGCTGGTCGACCAGCACGTGGCCGGCGAGGCGTGGTCTGGAATTTGTCATATTGGCGCGTCCTGAAGTCATGGAACCCAGCGTACCACCTGATGGTACGTCCATCGTCCGGGTCGGTGCCCGTACCGCGTGCTTCAGGCCGGCTCCACCCGTGTGGTCTTTGCGGCGGCGCGGCCTCGCAGCCACTCCAGCACCAGCAGCAGCGTGGTCGAAAACAGGATCAGGATGGTGGCTACGGCGGCAATGACGGGGCTGATGTTCTCGCGGATACCGGTGAACATCTGGCGTGGCAAGGTGACCTGCTCCGGCCCGGCAAGGAACAGCGTGATCACGATTTCGTCGAAAGCGGTCGCGAACGCGAACAGTGCACCGGCAATGACGCCCGGGGCGATGATGGGCAGCGTCACATGGAAGAAGGAGTGGATCGGTCCGGCACCCAGGCTGTAACTGGCGCGGAGCAGATTCGGGTCGAATCCCTGCAGGGTCGCCGATACCGTGGTGACCACGAACGGCGCACCGATGGCGGCGAGTGCGAGGATCAGTCCCGAGTAGCTATTGACCAGGCCGTATGGCGCGAAGAAGAGATAGATGCCCAGGCCCGTGACGACCAGGGGCACGATCATGGGCGAAATCAGGACGGCCATGAGCAGACCCTTGCCCGGGAATTGCGCCCGGTGCAGGCCGGCTGCCGCGAGGGTTCCCAGAACGGTGGCCAGCGCAGTGGCCGAAGGCGCCACGATGAAGCTGTTGGTGGCGGCGCGCGCCCAGTCGTCGGAGTGGAAAAGCGTGTCGTACCAGTGCAGCGAGAAGGACTGGATCGGGTAGAGCAGCATGGACCCCTGGTTGAACGACAACGGGATGATGACCAGAATGGGCAGCAGCAGAAAGAGCAGGATCAAGGCGCACAGGATGCGCAGCGTGTAGTACCAGAGGCGCTCTGCCGGTGAGGCATACGGCGGCAGCGAGGTTCTCAGCATGACGTGTCCCTATCCGAGCGCCAGTTCCTTGCCCGAAATCCTGCGGTACAAGGCGTAGAGCAGCAGGGTGCCGGCCAGCAGGATGAGGCCCAGGGCACTGGCCATGCCCCAGTTGATGGTCTGGTTGGTGAAGTAGGCGACGTAGTAGCTGATCATCTGGTCGCCCGCGCCGCCCAGCAGGGCCGGCGTGATGTAGTAGCCCACGGCGATGATGAAGACCAGCAGGGAGCCGGCGGCGACTCCCGGATAGGTTTGGGGGACATACACTCGCCAGAAGGCGGCAAAGGGATGGCTTCCCAGAGAGATCGCGGCGCGCTGATAGCTGGGCGGCACCGATTGCATCACGCTGTACAGGGGCAGCACCATGAACGGCAGGAGGATGTGCACCATGGCAATGTAGACGCCCAGGCGGTTGAAGAGCAGCGGCAGGGGCTGGGAGATCAGCCCGAGGTGCAGCAGCGCGTCGTTGATGAGCCCCTCGCGTTGCAGCAGCACCACCCAGGCGGCAATGCGCACCAGGATGGACGTCCAGAAGGGGATCAGGATGCAGATCAGCACCAGGTTGGCCTGCCGCTTGGTCAGCCGCGTGATCCAGTAGGCCAGGGGATAGCCCAGAAGCAGCGCGACCAGCGTCACCACGAGGCTGATGGTGAAGGTGCGCGAGAAGATGGCCCGGAAGGCGGACGTGTCGGGTGGCACGGAGACGATGTGGCCGTCACTGTTGGTCTGCAGGTCCAGGGACGCGAGCAGGTAGTACGGTGACCACGATTTGTCGTTGTTGGCGATGGCGACCCAATACCGGGTGTCCCCCCAGCGCGGGTCCAGTTTCACCAGATCTTCGCGGGCGGCCGCGCCATCCGCCGCCTGAATGGGCATATGGCGCATCGTCTTGAAGATAAGCGAGCGGTATCCCGGAACTTCGTAGTTGAGCCGCCGGGCCAGTTCGCCCGCGGCGCTGGTGTTCTTGGCGTGAGCCAGATCCTGGCCAAGCGCCAGGTAGGCCGCATCTGGAGGAAGCGCGTGCCTGTCCCAGTTCTGCAAGGCTTGCAGCGTCCGGGGCAGGGTGCGGATGACTTCGGGATTGTCGATGGCGCGCGTCAGCAGCGAGGCGATCGGGATGACGAAGATCACCAGCAAGAAGATCGCCAGCGGGCCCACCAGAAGCAGAGCGCGCGCCGTCCGGCGGCGTTGCGTCGTCTTCATCGCCCGCCGGATCGCATCCGGGTTGGCAATCGTCGTTTCCATGGTGTCCCCTGAAACGCGGCCGGCAGTCACTGCCGGCCGCTGGCTGCCTAGCGGGCGGCCCAGGCGGTGAAGCGTTGCTCCAGCTCCTCGCCGTGATCCGTCCAGAACTCAAGGTTGTTGAACAGCGCGTCCTTGGCGTTTGCTGGCGAGTTGGGGACTTTGGCCAGGACCTCGGGACTCAGCATGCCGATGGCCTTCTTGCTGACGGGGCCATAGGCGATGTTCTGCGAGTAGGCAGCCTGTGCCTTGGGTGAGGCGGCGTATTTCACGAACGCAATGGCCTGCTCCTTGTTGGCCGACCCCGTCGGGATGACCCAGTAGTCGAAGTCGTACACGCTGCCGGGCCAGGAGATCTTCAGGTTCTTGCGGCCTTCACGCTGGGCGGCGTCGATACGGCCGTTGTATGCCGAGGACATCACCACGTCGCCGGCGGCCAGCATTTGCGGGGGCTGCGCACCCGCTTCCCACCACTGGATGTTGGGCTTGAGCTCGTCCAGCTTCTTGAAAGCCCGATCCACGCCTTCCGGGGTGGCCAGGACCTTGTACACGTCCTGCGGCGCGACTCCGTCTGCCATCAGTGCAAATTCCAGGTTGTAGTGGGCGCCCTTGCGCAGCCCGCGCTTGCCCGGGAATTTCTTCACGTTCCAGAAATCCGCCCAGCTCGTGGGAGCCGTCTTGAGGGCGTCGCCGTTGTAGGCCAGCACGGTAGACCACACGAAGGTGCCCACCCCGCAGTATTTCAGAGCCCCCGGGACCATGTCGTTTTTGTCCAGGATCTTCGTCCAGTCGATATTTTCGTAGGTGCCTTCGTCGCAACCGCGCCCAAGGTCACCGGTCTCGACTTCGACCGCGTCCCAGACCACGTTGTGCGCCTGGACCATGGCTTTGACCTTGGCCTGCTCGCCGTTGTAGGCGACGGGGATGACCTTTTTGCCGGACTCTGCTTCGAAGGGCTTGATGAACGCGACCGTCTGCGCGTCACCATTGGCGCCGCCAAAGTTCACGACCGTCAGGTCGCGAGCCTGGGCGGATTGTCCGAGCATGGCCAGCGGCGCGGTAAACGCCAGGGCGACGAGTAAGGAACGAGGTTTCATGGATGTCTCCAGTGTTGTTGTCGGAGTAGTGGATCAGGGCCGGAAGATGCGGACGTGCTCACGAGCGACCTGCAGCCGGACCTGCCGGCCTCGGGCTCGTACCCCTGGGTCCGCAGCCAGGGGCATTTTTACGAAGAAAGCTTCTGATGGGGAGATCTGGCATCGCAGCCGGACGTGGTCGCCGAGATAGACTTCGTCGACCGTGCTGGCCTGGAATTGATTGATCGCGCTGTCATCGGCGCAAGGTGTGATGCGTTCGGGGCGGATGGCGGCGACGCAGGGACTGCCGATCGCCAGGCCCTGAACGTTGATGCCCTGCAGCACCTGGCCGCCCGCGATCTCGACCTGGCAGGTGCCGCCATTAGTGGATTGGACCGTGCCTGGGAACTGGTTGCTGTCGCCGACAAAGCCGGCCACGAACCGGTTGCAGGGCGCCTCGTACAGGGTGTCCGCCTGGGAGACCTGTTGAATGATTCCCTGGTCGAACACGGCAATG